>NZ_JASATP010000032.1:0-67260 GCF_038440375.1 Bacillus sp. OTU530 | reverse complement strand
AATGGCTCGGTAGCTCAGTCGGTAGAGCAGAGGACTGAAAATCCTCGTGTCGGCGGTTCGATTCCGTCCCGAGCCACCATTTATTACATTTTTTGAAAAAATTATAATGCCGGCTTAGCTCAATTGGTAGAGCAACTGACTTGTAATCAGTAGGTTGAGGGTTCAAGTCCTTTAGCCGGCATCATGTGGAGGGGTAGCGAAGTGGCTAAACGCGGCGGACTGTAAATCCGCTCCCTCAGGGTTCGGCGGTTCGAATCCGTCCCCCTCCACCATTTATAGGGGTATAGTTTAAAGGTAGAACAGAGGTCTCCAAAACCTCCAGTGTGGGTTCGATTCCTACTACCCCTGCCATTCTTGTAATGGCGGCTGTGGCGAAGTGGTTAACGCATTGGATTGTGGCTCCAACACTCGTGGGTTCGATTCCCATCAGTCGCCCCATTTAGAACTTTACAGTGATTTTTGAATGGGTTATAATGGAAAGTAGCAGAAATTTGAAGAAGTAAATCATGAATTTTAATTAATGGGCTATAGCCAAGCGGTAAGGCAACGGACTTTGACTCCGTCATTCGTTGGTTCGAATCCAGCTAGCCCAGCCATATATGCGGAAGTAGTTCAGTGGTAGAATACAACCTTGCCAAGGTTGGGGTCGCGGGTTCGAATCCCGTCTTCCGCTCCAAGATATTTGGCGGCATAGCCAAGTGGTAAGGCCAAGGTCTGCAAAACCTTTATCCACCGGTTCGAATCCGGTTGCCGCCTCCATGCCGGTGTGGCGGAATTGGCAGACGCGCACGACTCAAAATCGTGTTCCTCTGGAGTGTCGGTTCGACCCCGACCACCGGTATAAAAAACCTTCACTTTAATAGTGAAGGTTTTTTCTTTATATAAAGAATGTGACAGCTTTTTGAACGAATGACCTTTCTGTTGGACGAGTTCCATCTACATTGGTATGATGTGTAATAGAAGATGCTTTCTGAGTATTACATGATGGAATGGCAATACTAGAAGTAAATACAATAGCAACGGAGAATAAAGGATGAAGTCTAAACAGTTTTCTACATTATTTATAATTTTTTCATTGGCATTCTTAGTTTTGATTGGGGTAATTGTTTATACAATTATCGGAAAGAAAACAGAGGATAAGCAGGATCCATTCTTATATAAGGAACAGCAAACCTTAGGAGACCAAGATGCGCCTGTCCATATTGTTGAGTTTGCGGATTTTAAATGTCCAGGCTGCCAAAAATGGGATGAGCATGTTTTTCCTGAAATTCAAAAAGAATATATTGAGACAGGAAAAGTTCAGTTTCATTTTATTAACTTCCCATTCATCGGGGACGATTCGGATTTAGGTGCTGCGGCAGGTGAAGCTATTTATAAACAAGATCATGCAGCTTTTTGGAAGTTTTACACTGCGTTATTTGAGGCTCAACAATCTACAGATCAAGTGTGGATTACGGAAGAGTTGCTTACGCAAATTGTAAAGGAGCAGCTACCTAAAATTAATGTAAAGCAGTTTCAAAAGGATTTGAATAGTGAAGCCATTCAAAAGAAGGTTCAGCAGGATAGAGATTTAGCCTTAGGGTTGAAGGTACAGGGAGCTCCTACTATTTATGTAAATGGAAACCTTGTAGATTCTAGCTATGATGGAATTAAAAATGCAGTTGAAAAGGCATTGAAGAAGTGACTGGCACTTCTTCTGCTGAAAAGTTTTTACTCTCGTGTATACAAAAGGTCTTTGGGGTATTTATCCAAAGGCCTTTTCCTTTAGCGGGATATAAGAATCTAAAATTGATAGTGTTATTAATATAGCTAAGAGCTTTTGCTTTTTGAAAAATTTTCTTAACCATACTAGAGTCTGCTCGGCATTGGGAATCTTTTCAACAAGTTTTGCGAAGACTAACTTTTTTCGACTTTTCTCGCTAAAATTCTTGTCGATTTTGTTGTTTCGTGCTATACTTCTAAACAGTTAACAAAAACTTCACAATTTCTTGAAGCGCAGGTATAACTTGATACGCAGTTGTCCAAGCTGATGCTGTGATCTTTATTCTCTTCAATTGCTTCAGAGAAATCCATAACTATTGTGCATAACGCAGTGTTTCGTTTCTTAGATTAAACGAAGCATTGCGTTTTTTAATGTTTATAAATGAATTGTTTATCTTAAAGAAAACTCGCCGATTGGCGAGCCCTGCCCTTGGGCGAAGACAGAGGCGTAGTTGCACTTATACTGTATTCTTAACATTTCTCACTACGTCGAATTGGCTTCGAGCTAGAAATTTATACTTTTTTACAGTGTAAAGAAAACTCGCCGATTGGCGAGCCCTGTCCTTGGGCGAAGACAGAGGCGTAGTTGCACTTATACTGTATTCCTAACATTTCTCACTACGTCGAATTGGCTTCAAGCTAGAAATTTATAATTTCTTACAGTGTAAAGAAAACTCGCCGATTGGCGAGCCCTGTCCTTGGGCGAAGACAGAGGCGTAATTGTATCTATACTGTATTCCTAACATTTCTCGCCACGTCAAATTGGCTTCGAGCTAGAAGTTTTTATACTTTCTGAAAGTGTAAAAATAAAATTAGAAAAATCGTGTAGAGGCAGAGGAAAGGGGGGTAACAAGTATGAATTGGGAACAGCTAAAATTAGATCTTATTGAATATAGCAAACACATTGGAATTGATAAAATTGGATTTGCGAGTGCAGAGCCGTTTCAGGAGCTTAAGCATCGCCTTCTTCGGCAGGAAGAACTTGGGTATCAGTCTGGATTTGAAGAGCCTGATATTGAGAAGCGGACAAATCCTCAACTAGTTTTGTCTGGTGCACAGTCTATTATTGCGATTGCACTTGCTTATCCTTCTAAGTTGAAGAATGCCCCACAAAGTAAACGGGGAGAACGCCGGGGGATTTTTTGCCGCGCTTCTTGGGGGCAGGATTATCATGCTGTGCTGCGAGATCGTTTACAGAAGCTGGAACAGTTTTTACAAGAGCGGGTGCCAAATGTTCAGGTGAAGTCCATGGTGGATACGGGAGAGTTAAGCGACCGTGCTGTTGCAGAGCGAGCTGGCATTGGCTGGAGCGGGAAAAATTGTGCGATTATTACGCCTGAGTTTGGTTCGTATGTATACTTAGGAGAGATGCTGACAAACCTTCCGTTTTCACCAGATATCCCGCTTGAAGAAGGCTGCGGTACGTGTAATAAATGTGTGGAGGTTTGTCCGACAGGTGCGCTTATACAGGGAGGACAGCTTGATTCACAAAAATGTATTGCGTTTTTAACGCAAACAAAAGGGTTTCTAGCTGAGGAATATCGGGTGAAAATTGGGAACCGTTTGTATGGCTGTGATACATGTCAAACAGTATGTCCTAAAAACAAAGGCATTGATTTTCATCTTCATCCAGAAATGGAAGCAAATCCAGAACTGGTGAAGCCTTTATTGAAGCCTCTTCTTACGATTGGGAATCGTGAGTTTAAGGAGAAATACGGTTATATGTCCGGGTCGTGGCGCGGTAAAAAGCCGATTCAGCGAAATGCAATTCTTGCGTTGGCGCATTACAAGGATGAAACTGCGGTTCCAGATTTAATTGCTGTTATGAAGCAGGATCCGCGGCCTGTTATGCGTGGAACAGCAGCATGGGCACTTGGAAGGATCGGAATGAAGGAAGCTGCAGAAGAGATTGAAA
Source organism: Bacillus sp. OTU530 (assembly GCF_038440375.1). Lineage (NCBI taxonomy): Bacteria > Bacillati > Bacillota > Bacilli > Caryophanales > Bacillaceae > Bacillus > Bacillus sp. OTU530. The sequence goes on along the minus strand of NZ_JASATP010000032.1, from coordinate 63,584 downwards.
AGGCAAAGCAAGCAGAGCAAGATGAACAGGTACTCGCGGAAATGGAAAAAGGTTTAATTATGCTGCAAGATATACAAAATTAGCAGATTCTTCATCCCTTCTTCATATTGTAAGATGAGGGGGAATGAGAATGGGAGTGAAAGCAGCGCTCGAGACAATCATTCGTCATCAAATGAATTTTCTCGTTGGAAATGAACGTGCAAGCGTCCATTTAAAAGGGGATGCTGCCCACGTTTTAAGGCGCAAGAAGGAGCTACTGAAGGAACGAAAAGCGGAGATTATAAAATGTGACGCGCGGGTGAGTGTGATTCGGGAGCTTGCTATAGGGCAGCGGAAGGATGTGGACTATGTCGTTCACTTTCAATACTTCATTCGTCAAAAGGATCTTTTCTACGCGGAGGAGGAGCAGGTGTATCGCCGTGCAATATTTGAGAGGGGACGGCTCGAGGATGATCGGTATGCTGCATATGAAACAATGGACGAAGCAGGAGAGACACTAGAGAGAGAAGTGACGAAGGGAAAGGGAAGTCCAATTCCGTATAAATATAGCCGCCTTGAAGCTGTGAAATACGCTGAAGCCTGGTGGAATGGCCGTAATCCGGCATATACTAACTTTCAGGATAATTGCACAAATTTTATTTCACAATGCTTACATGCTGGAGGATCCCCAATGAACGGTTATCCAAGTGTTGGGAGGGGATGGTGGCAGCAAAATCAGCAATGGAGTTGGAGTTGGTCAGTTGCTCATTCTTTTCAACGGTACTTGACCGGAGCTACTATTGGCCTGCGGGCTCAGCAGGTAGAAAAGCCTGAGGAGCTTCTTCTTGGCGATGTAATTGCGTATGATTTTGAAAATGATGGACGGTGGAATCATACGACAATTGTGACGGCAAAGGATGCAAATGGTATGCCCCTTGTGAATGCACATTCAGCCGATAGCCGGAGACGCTACTGGGCCTACCAAGATTCAAGTAAATATACACCGCAAATGAAATATAAGTTTTTTCGTATTCTTGATAATGTATAGGCAGCGCAATGGCTGCCTGTTTTCTTTTTGTCTGCAGGTGATATAATACTGGGTAGAGGTGAAATTTGTGGGAGTACATGTTGTTTTATATCAACCAGAAATTCCAGCGAATACAGGAAATATTGCACGTACGTGCGCGGTAACAGGTGCAAAGCTGCATCTAATTCGTCCGCTTGGCTTTTCCGAAGATGATAAAACGCTAAAACGTGCAGGGCTTGATTATTGGGAATTTGTTGAGATTACATATTACGATTCGCTAGATGAGTTTTATGAAAAAAATGCAGCGGGAGAGTTTTTCTATTTAACAAAGTTTGGAGAAAAAAGGCACTCTTCCTTTGACTACAGTGATTTGCAAAAGGATTATTATTTTGTATTTGGGAAAGAAACGACAGGCTTACCGAAGGATGTAATTCAAAGGAATTTTGACCGCTGTCTGCGTATTCCGATGACTGAGCATGTTCGTTCCTTGAATTTATCTAATACGGCAGCTATTCTCGTGTATGAAGCACTGCGTCAACAAAATTACCCGGAATTATTGAAGGGTTTTAAGAAATAAAGAGCTGCCGATTATATGGCAGCTCTTTATTTCTTAATTATTTGCGCCTGGTTTATCGTTATAGCCGGCAGTGAATATGGCGCTTAGAAATGCGATGATTACGCCTAGAATGAGTATAAATTTCATTGTAATTCCTCCCTCTATGTAATATCCCCGCTTTTTTATTATACAGAAAATTTCTTTTCATTTGTTAGCATAAGCCTTGAAAGCGCTGTAATCTTTTTTGCGGAACAAATATGTGTCTGGTACGAAATAGCAGCAGCCCCAATCTATCAAGGCTACTGGCTCTTATTTATACTGTAAAAAAATACAAATTTCCAGCTGGAAATGGATTCGACGCAGTCAGAAATTTTAGGAATACAGTATAAGTAGGGCTACGCCTCTGTCTTTGTCCGAGGGCGGGGCTCACCAATCGGCGAGCTTTCTATAAAAGACCTAAACTTCTAGAATTTTACTCTTTTCTGATTCTTGAGAATGTTTAAGGACATCCTCGCATAAAGTTATAATAATCCTTTTGGAACAAGAGAATGGGGGAGGTCCGATATGGATATTTTAAGAAGGATTGAGCAGCATCGGGAAGCAGAGCATCGTTTACAGTGGGAAGGCACATTTGCCGAGTATTTGGAAATTGTGAAGGAACAGCCGTGGGTCGCTCAAACTGCCCACTCCCGCATTTACAACATGATTCGTGATGCTGGTATTGAGGAAGTTGATGGGCGCAGGCATTATAAATTTTTCAGCAACCAGCTGTTTGGCTTAGAGGAAGCGCTAGAACGGCTTGTGGAGGAATATTTCCACCCTGCCGCAAAGAGACTTGATGTAAGAAAACGGATTTTACTTCTTATGGGACCGGTCAGCGGCGGAAAATCGACGCTGGTTACGATGCTAAAACGCGGCCTTGAAGCATATTCACATACAAATCAAGGTGCAATTTATGCAATTAAAGGATGCCCGATGCATGAGGATCCATTGCATTTAATACCGCACCATTTGCGAGATGAATTTTACCAAGAATACGGTGTGCGTATCGAAGGTAATCTATCACCATTAAATTTAATGAGACTTGAGAAGGAATATGGCGGTCGTATTGAAGATATGCTGGTAGAACGCGTATTTTTGTCCGAAGACCGACGCGTTGGAATTGGAACATTTAGTCCATCCGATCCGAAGTCACAGGATATTGCTGATTTAACGGGAAGTATTGACTTTTCGACAATTGCGGAGTATGGCTCTGAATCTGACCCGCGTGCTTACCGCTTTGACGGAGAACTCAATAAAGCAAACCGCGGTATGATGGAGTTTCAAGAAATGCTTAAGTGTGACGAGAAGTTTTTATGGCATTTGCTTTCCTTGACGCAGGAAGGAAACTTTAAAGCAGGCCGTTTTGCCCTAATCTCAGCGGATGAGCTGATTGTGGCACACACGAATGAAACAGAGTATCGTTCCTTTATCTCCAATAAGAAAAATGAAGCCCTACACTCTCGGATTATCGTAATGCCGATCCCTTACAACTTGCGTGTTAGCGAGGAGGAACGCATTTACGAAAAAATGATCCGTGAAAGCGATGTAGCTGATGTTCATATTGCACCGCACACATTCCGTGTCGCAGCTATGTTTACAATCTTAACCCGACTTAAGGATCCAAAACGCCCAGATATCGATTTAATCAAAAAAATGCGTCTGTATGATGGAGAAATGGTCGAAGGCTACAACTCTATCGATGTAGAAGAAATGCAGCGGGAGTACCAGGATGAAGGGATGAGCGGTATTGATCCGCGTTACGTCATCAACCGCATTTCCTCTACAATTATTCGAAAGGAAATACCATCTATTAACGCGTTGGATGTTCTTCGTTCCTTAAAAGATGGTCTCGATCAGCATCCATCTATTAGTAACGAAGACCGTGAACGCTATATGAACTTTATTTCCTTAGCTCGCAAGGAGTATGACAATATTGCGAAAAAGGAAGTACAAAAAGCGTTTGTCTACTCATATGAAGAATCTGCTAAAACATTGATGGATAACTATCTAGATAATGTAGAGGCTTATTGCAATAAGGCAAAGCTGCGTGATCCATTAACAGGCGAAGAAATGAGCCCAGATGAAAAGCTTATGCGTTCAATTGAAGAACAAATTGGAATTTCAGAAAATGCGAAAAAGGCATTCCGCGAAGAAATTCTCATCCGTATTTCTGCGTATGCACGCAAAGGAAAGCGATTCGATTACAATTCACACGAGCGCTTGCGTGAAGCGATCCAGAAGAAGCTGTTTGCAGATTTGAAGGATGTTGTTAAAATCACTACATCAACTAAAACGCCGGATGAACGTCAGTTGAAGAAGATTAATGATGTTGTAGCGAGATTGATAGATGAATATGGCTATAACTCTACATCCGCCAATGAGCTGCTTCGCTATGTAGGGAGCTTGTTAAATCGGTAACGTGCAAAAAAAGTGTGCCTAAAGGCATGCTTTTTTTGTCCACATATAAGTAATTTCCTTGCATTCTTGTAGATATGTTTTTTATACGGAGCGGTCGCATTAGAAAAGCATTTTTATGCAGGTCCGCGCAAAAAAATGAGGATGTCCAATTCTGAAATTATTTGTCAATTATTTGTGCTGCCTGCATAAGATAGAGTAACCAACCATTCATACCCAAAAGTAAAAAGGCCGACAACATACTATATGCATCTGTATGTGAAACGGTGCATCAGCTAAGCGTAATTATATTTAAGTTCTACAGTTGCTTTACAAACCAAACTAAAAATAGAAGGAGGGAAACACGGTGAGTGAAGATAACAACTATAATTATACGATTGCAAGAGAAGATTGGTCCCTCCACCGAAAAGGTCACGACGATCAACAGCGTCATCAGGAGAAGGTCCAGGAAGCAATTAAGAATAATCTTGCTGATTTAATTACCGAGGAAAGCATCGTCATGTCTAATGGAAAAGACGTGGTGAAAATTCCAATTCGCTCTCTAGATGAATACAAAATTCGTTATAACTATGACAAAAACAAGCATGTGGGTCAAGGGAGCGGTGACAGCAAGGTAGGCGATGTTGTAGCCCGTGACGGTTCGAGCGGAGGACAGCAAAAAGGACCGGGAAAAGGCAAGGGAGCAGGTGACCAGGCCGGAGATGATTACTATGAGGCCGAGGTTTCGATTTTAGAGCTTGAGCAGGCACTATTTAGTGAACTTGAGTTGCCAGATTTAAAACGTAAGGAAACCGATGAAAATAAGCTAGAACATATTGAATTTAATGATATTCGCAAAACAGGACTCATGGGTAATATTGATAAGAAACGAACGATGATGACTGCTTATAAGCGTAATGCCATGAGCGGGAAGCCATCCTTTCATCCAATTCACCCAGAGGATTTAAAATTCCGTACATGGAATGAGGTACTAAAGCCTGAATCAAAGGCGGTTGTGCTTGCGATGATGGATACGAGCGGTTCGATGGGGATTTGGGAGAAGTATATGGCCCGCAGCTTTTTCTTCTGGATGGCTCGCTTTTTACGTACAAAATATGAAACGGTCGATATTGAATTTATCGCCCATCATACAGAAGCGAAGGTCGTTACAGAAGAGGAATTCTTCTCAAAAGGCGAGAGCGGTGGAACGATTTGTTCCTCAGCTTACAGAAAGGCGCTAGAATTGATTGAAACAAAATATTCACCAGACCGTTATAATATCTATCCATTCCATTTCTCTGACGGTGACAATCTCACATCTGATAATGCACGCTGCGTAAAGCTTGTGCAGGATTTAATGAAGGTATCTAACATGTTTGGCTACGGTGAGGTTAACCAATATAATCGCCATTCGACCCTCATGTCAGCGTATAAAAATGTGAAGGATGAGAAGTTCCGTTATTATATCTTAAAGCAAAAAGCCGATGTGTTTCATGCGATGAAGAGCTTCTTTAAGCAGGAACAGACGGAAAAGAGCAGCTAAAAAAGAGCCTTGCGTACAAAGGGAGCATGTACGCAGGGCTTTTTGTATCTGCCTCAACCTTAGAAAAAGAGCGATTATGAATAAGGTTCTGTCAGATAAACTCTCTATTAATCAATTGACTCAAAGCTCTCATGGCTTCCGTTTCATCTTCTCCATCAATCTGTATAGAAATAACCTCTCTTTCTTTAATTTCTAGCTTGAGAAGACCGATAGCGCTTTTCCCGTTTACAATCCTCCCGTTGTAGCCGATTTTAATATCGGAGGAGAATCCTTGGGCTGCAGCGGCAAACATCGTTGCTGGGCGGAGGTGGAAGCCGAATGTATTTTTTACTAGCATTTCTTCTACAATCATTTAAATTCTATTCCCTTCTCCTTTGTTATGAGACTTAGCCAAGCCATTCTTGATAATTTGAATAATTTCCTTACGGGTTGTAGCATGGATTAGCCCATTCACTGTATCCTTTTGTTCAATGATTTCGGCTAAACGTGAAAGAATGGATAATTGTTTTTCTCCCTTTCCAGCTATAGCTATCAAAATGTAAGCCTTTTGTCCATCCGCGAAAGTGATTCCTTCTGGATATTGTGCAATAGAGATTCCTGCTTTTTTAATCTGATCACTTTTGGCATTCATCCCGTGCGGAAGAGCTACTCCGTTTCCAAGATAAGTGGAGAAAACCCGTTCGCGTTGCTTCATTTCCTCGATATAATGACTTCCTACATTCCCTCTATGAATCAGTACAGTCCCGACTTGTTCAATCGCTTTCCATTTATCCTTTGCTTTCATATTCAGAAGAACATGTTCTTCATTCAGATCCTCAAAGGCATCAATTGTGTCAGAATTCCCAACAGGTTCACCCCCCTGTTGAGCTTTAAGCCGCGGAATCAATTCTTCATGAAATGATCGATCTAGAAAGGATGTAACAGAAATATGCTCTGCTTGAGGAGCACATGCATGAGCTCGTTCTGTTAACCGAATATTGGATATGACGATATCAGCATCTTGAGGAATATCGTCGACGGAAAGGTTATCCACCATTATATCTAAATTTTCCTGCTTTAGCCTTTTTTGTAACGCAGCGGCTCCCATTGCGCTTGAGCCCATTCCTGCATCACAAGCAAAAATGATATTTTTCACTTCCATCTTTTTCTCCTTAGCTTCCAATGGAGTTAACAGACTATCGTATATGTCTTCGTGTATAACTTCATCTATAACCTCATCTATAATTTCAGTTTGATTGATGGCTCTTCTTTTATGATCATAGGAAAGTACAAGGACAGATCCAAAAAAACTCACCGCAGCCGAGGCGAGAAAGCCGACAGCAACTGCCATATGTGTTCCTTTTGCTGCCATCATCAGCAATAAAATAACACTGCCCGGTGAAGGAGTAGCAGCTAATCCAGCGTCAAGCAGGTAGAAGAGTAAATTTCCTGCCATTCCCCCTAGGATAAGAGGAATGAGAAGTAAAGGCTGCATAAGCGCATAAGGAAAATATACCTCATGAATTCCCCCGAGGACATGGACTGGAAGAGCTGCTTTTAGATTTTCCTTTTCCTTCCCGTTTAAATAGAAATAGCACCCTAGTAACATCCCGAATCCTGGACCTGGGTTTGTTTCTAGAAGAAATAAGAGAGACTTTCCGTTTTCCTGTGCTTGTTGGATACCTAATGGCTCTAAAATACCGTGGTTGATTACGCTATTAAAAAATAAGGCCTTTCCTGGTTCAATAATAAGAGCTAGTAATGGCAGATAGCCAGATTGGGTCAGGAATTCTACTTGCTGAAGGATAACATTCATCATCTTTATGAAGATAGGGTTAGCCCACTGAATACCGATACATATAAATAGGATTGCGGTTAGAGCATCAATAATATTATTAAACAGTAGCTCAAACCCTGTCGGTATTCTCCCCTCCAGCCATCGACTTATGTTCTTAATACTATACCCTATGGCAGGACCGATTACCATAGAGGGCAGGATCATCGGTATGCTTGAGGGATTTTCTATGACTAATACAAACATAACGATAGCCGCAACAACGCCTCCCCGATGTTTGCCTAGCATCTGAGCGGAGGTGTAGGCAAACAGGACAGGAATAAAATAGCTGACCATAAGAACTGCTACTTGGTAAATTTCTTGATTAGGTGACCAGCCAATAGGACCGAATACTACTCTGATTAGACCTACAAGGATCAACACAGCCATATTTTTGAATACCATTCTGCTTATCAAACGGCCAATTCGATCTAAATATTTCATATGTTCACCTACTCAATAATGCGTTTGATTTCAATAAGTATCCTTTTCCGAGAACAGATTTAATTTGATTTTTAGCTGCTTCCATATCTGCTCCCCCTAGAGCTCTAACAAAATCATCTTCAATTAATGCTTTACTCACTTCACTAATAATTTCAATATGTTCTTTCGGGGCGCCTTTTGGAGCGAGCAGGACTAGTACTGTACGAACGCCTGTGTTATGCTCCCAGTCTACGTCTCTTTCTACTTTAAACAAGCAGATACACATCTGATTGATGAGATGACTGCGGCAATGGAGCATCGCGAGCCTTCCTTCTTCAATAACCAATGCTCCTATTTCTTCTCTTTTCCGCAGCTCTTCTGCGAGAGATGCAGAATCAATCTCAGTAAACCGGGAGTGTACATATTCTGCTACTTGCTTGATAACTTCTTCCTTTGTTGACGCATCACTATCAGTACAAATAAACACATGATTCAATAACTGCGTCATGGCCTCTCCGTAACGATTGACCTTCTGAACGGTGTCTTCAATTTCGATGTTTGTATGCACAATTCCCCGCTCTCCCTTCTCTAAACTTTTTAATTGTTTTAAATGCCCTTCAATTAGTTGAATATCCTGGGGAAGGAGAAACGGATTCACTACAACTACCACTTGTCCTTCGCATTCAAATGGCACTGTTGAAATAATTAAATCAACTGGCGGATTTTTTCTAATCCATTCACTAAGATGAAGAAGGGAAACAACATCCACAACTTCTATATAAGAAAATTGCTTTTCAATCTGGGCTGATAGCAAGTGGGAAGTTCCGATTCCACTCGTGCAAACAAGAAGTACACGATAGGATTTATTCTTGAGCTCCTCATTTCTTACCGCTGCAGCACCAAAATGCATAGCCAAATATCCGATTTCCTCTTCTGGGACCCGGCAGTGCAATTTCTTTTCTAAGTATGTGGCCGCCTTATTGGTAGCAGCAAAAATATGAGGATATTTTTCTTTAATGTTCCCCAGAAGAGGATTTCGAAATTCCATATTTAACTTAATTCGATGAATAGCTGATCTCAAATGTGTGCTTAGGTGTTCGATAAGTGAAGAGTCGCTAGCTAAATTGACCCTAATTTCGTTTTCTACAATTTGTATCATATGATACACATATTCATCGATTTCATTTGTATAGATAGGAGCTGAATGTAATCTTTTCACCTTGGCTCCCAAAAGATGCATTGTAATATACCCAATTTCACTGTAGGGGATCTGGATTGCAAGAAGGGAATCCAGGTCTTCCGCCATTTTGCCGGCAGCTTCATATTCCTGCGTATCCTTTATGCTGTTAAAAGCATCTGGAGCAATTGTAATAATCTCACCGTTTTTTAAACGTTGAACAGCTAATGCGATATGAACGACTAAACCCACATAGGCGCTATCCGTTAGGATGTAACCCCATTCCTCGGTTTTCTGTACCACCGTTTCAATTTTGGATATTGTGTCAGGATCAATAAATTGCAGCAGCCGGTTTCGGATGGAAAGGTGCAGTTTTACCTTATCGGAAGAAGGATCCGAATAGGTGGAAAGAACCTCCATCAATTGTTCTTGACTAAAATGCTGATAAAATAAATCAACAATTGCCTCTCGAATGCTTTTTTCATTTCCCTCAATATAAACCCCGAATCCAGGCTTACGGATAAGCTTGATACCATGTTTTTCAAACCAAGGCTCGATCTTTAGCAGGTCATTGCTAATCGTTGCTTCTGTCACATTAAATTTTGTACTGAAATAGTAAAGCTTGGTTGGTTCTTTTAATGTGAGCAACAATTGCTTCAGAATATATTGACGTTCCTCAGGTGAAAATATTTTATTGGATTGATTGATGGACAAGTACTGCAGCAGCTTCTCGCGAGCATACTCCTCACCTTCTAAAGACAGCCCAACTCCTGTCTTTTTATTTAAGATAAGACCATAGGCCTCCAAAAAATGATCCAATCCGACCAGCTCCCTTTGAACGGTGCGGCCGCTAATTGCAATCTCCTTTGAAATTTCCTTCAATGTTACCGGAGAAGGAGACCTTAGGAGAAGCAAGAGAATTTGCTGTTGCCTAGAGTTAAGCTGAATTTCTTCTTTTTCGAGCATTACGAACACTCCTGACAAAATTTAATATCGAAATAATATTATGCGTATTCATCATGTAAAGTCAACGACAAAATTAAAGAGAGGGACTAGCTAGGAAAAAAAGAGGTGAATTTTTTCTATATTTAAGAAAGGAGAGGCTTCCAGCTAAGATGTTAATTTGATGTATCTAGAAATTTGAGGGTCGAAATTCAAGTGCAACTAATCCTCTGTCTTCACCTGATGGCTCACCAATTAGCAAGTTTTCTTTACTACTTCTATGGGAGTAATTAACGTTGAGACTATTCACTTCCTAATATCTGAATCTCTTTTTCCTTTACAATTTAAGAAATTATAAATTTCTAGCTGGAAGACAATTCGCGTAGTTAGAAATTTTAGGAACAAAGTATAAGTAGGGCTACGTCTCTGTCTTCGCCCAAGGGCAGGGATTGCCAATCGGCGAGTTTTCTTTATTAAAAAATGTCATTATGTAAATCACGACATTTTTTAATGTATATCCCTTGAAAAATGTCGTGATTATGATTGTGACAATGTTATATATGTAAGTGATTACATTATCTATTGTGTCGTAATATAATCAATCCATAGAAAGAAATTTAATTTTGTCGACAATCACTTGTTGTTCTGTTCGACTTTTGAAAGGGAGGGAATTCATGATTTGGTACATCATTGTTTTAATCGGTTGTTCATGGCTTCTCCAAAGTATTTTGGGTTTTTTTCAGATTAGACATTTTAATAAGAAATATGCCGAGCTGAGAAAACTAGGAAGAGTGGCGATTGGGAAGAAAACGGCAATGTTTCGGGCTGGTACGGTTGTTATGTTTGCAATTGACCGGAAAAATACTATTTTAAGGGCTGCTAGAATGCAAGGAGTAACAGTCTTCTCGGGAGTAAGAAATTTAAAAGGTTTTGAGGGGAAAAACTTATTAAAATTAAGTGAAGAGGATCTTCAGAAGGTAAATAAATTAACAAAATTGGCCATTCACGATGCTTTGAACAGCTACCATATCATCGCTAAAGGAGGTGAGTTAAAGGTTAAGAGAGGATGGATCGACCTATTTATACCAGCTAAAAAATAAAAAAAAATACGTTGAGGTGAAAGCAAGATGGATTACATTGTAAAGTTCGCAGATGGATTTATGGGCTTGTTTAGAGCAGGCGCTGAAACTTTCGTAAGCTTAGTAACTGGAATTGTACCATTATTGATTATGCTTTTGATTGCCATGAATGCTCTCATTCGTCTAGTCGGGGAAGAAAGAGTAGAGAAGCTGGCAAGAAAGTCAGGTAAAAACCCGTTCACAAGATATTTTGTTCTTCCAATCATCGGAACATTTGTGTTAGCGAACCCAATGACATTATCGCTAGGCAGATTTCTGCCAGAAAAATATAAACCGAGTTATTATGCGGCGGCGTCATTTTCTTGTCACACACACAATGGACTGTTCCCACATGTTAATCCAGGAGAATTATTCGTATTCTTAGGAATTGCGGCCGGGATTACAACACTCGGCTTTGAAACGACAGAATTGGCGGTTCGTTATTTTCTGGTAGGGATTGTGACGAACTTTCTAAGAGGCTGGGTAACAGATATAACAACGGCCTTTGTAGCGAAACAACAAGGTGTGAAGCTGAAAGAAGCAGTTGATCTATAAGGAGGGGAAACACATGGGTACAAGCAGCGCAGTAATCAGAGGAGAAGGCAAAGTGGCTCAAAGCTATAGCCCTATTCTTGTACAAGCAGGACCAGGCGGATTTGGTGGTCCGTTAGTAATTACGCCGACAGAAACGAAAAACAAAGTTGTGTATATTACAGGTGGAACGAAGCCTGATATCGCGGATCGAATTGCAGAATTAACAGGCTGTGAATTAGTGGATGGCTTTAAAACAAGTGTTCCAGAGAGCGAAATGGCCTGTGTCATTATCGACTGTGGCGGAACCTTACGATGCGGTTTATATCCACAAAAACGAATCATGACAATTAACGTCATGCCAACAGGAAAGAGTGGTCCATTGGCAAAGCACATTACAGAAGACATTTACGTCTCTGGAGTAAAACCGGCGAATATCAGCTTGTATGAAGGTGCGGCAACACCTCAAACAGCTAATGTTCAATCTACTGCTGAAGCAGAAAAAAGCAATCAACCTAAGTATAGCGCAGGTAAGAAAATTAGTGAACAGCAAAAACCTAAAGGTGCGATTGCACGTATTGGTATGGCTATGGGCTCCATTGTCAGCATATTTTATCAAGCAGGCCGTGAAGCGATTGATACAGTTATCAAAACGATTTTGCCATTCATGGGATTTGTTGCGATGTTAATTGGTGTCATTAAAGCATCTGGACTTGGGGATGTAGTTGCAAAGTATTTGTCACCGTATGCAGGCACCTTACCTGGATTACTCTTAATTTCTCTAGTTTGTTCCTTCCCGTTACTTTCACCATTTTTAGGACCTGGATCTGTTATTGCGCAAGTAATTGGTACATTGATTGGTGTAGAAATTGGAAAAGGGAATATTCCAGCTCATTTGGCATTACCAGCGCTTTTCGCAATTAACTCTCAAGCTGCAGCAGACTTCGTTCCAGTAGGGCTAGGACTAGCAGAGGCCGAGGTTGAAACGATTGAAGTCGGAGTACCCGCTGTTTTATATTCCCGTTTCTTAACAGGAGCACCAACGGTATTTACTGCATGGCTCGCAAGCTTTGGAATGTATGAATAAAGCTTGAAAAGGATAAATAATTATTTGATTTATCATGAAGAAGGCGGAGAGAAATACAATCAATTCATCTTGATGTTATTTCTCTCTATAAACTCACATAGGATGTTGGAGGAATTAATATGCAAACAGTTTACCAAACTACAATTAATAAAATTGGTTCATCTGTATCAGACTTTCTTGGAGAAAAAATGTTTATTTTATTCGGAGATAATGCTCCTGCTGAACTAGCGGACTACTGCTTATTAATTAATGTAAAAGAAATTGACGGTGAAATTGGACAAGGGGACGTTTTAGTATTCAATAACAAAGAATATAAAATTACAGCTGTAGGCGATGCAGTGAAAAAGAACTTGGGGTCACTAGGACATATTACATTGAACTTTAATGGCTTCGATACTCCTGAACTGCCAGGGACTTTATATCTTGAGGATACTGACATTCAAGTTCCAGAAGTGGGCTCGCAGATTCAGATCCTTAAAAAATAGAGTTAGTAATTTAATAGTAATAGAAAGACTTTTCCTAGAGGATCATTCAGGAAATCCAAAAATTACAAGGAAGAATCGGAAGTTATTTCGTATTTTCGCTTTTCTAAATCATACTCAATTTTATATAGCTAATTAAGGGGGAAAAGAAAATGAATCAATCATGGTTACAATTAGAAAATCAAGTAGCAATTGTTACAGGCGGCGCATCTGGAATCGGCTTAAAAATAACAGAGAATTTGGTAAAGAACGGCGCAAAGGTTATTGTTGCTGATCTGAGTGTAAGTACTGGGGAACAAGCTGATGGAACATACCATATCCAATGCAATGTCACGAATAAACAAAGCGTTGAGAATATGATAAGCCAAGCCGTAGAACGATTTGGAACAGTAGACATTTTGGTTAACAATGCTGGTGTGAACTTACCGCGTTTACTTGTTGACTTCCGTGGCGAAAAGCCGGAGTACGAGTTAAATGATAAGGATTTCGACTTCATGGTTGCTGTGAATCAGAAGGGACCATACCTTTGTGCACAAGCAGCTGCGCGAGTAATGATCAAAAATAATAAGGGTGTTATTATTAATGTTTCCTCCGAAGCGGGCATGGAGGGATCTGCCGGGCAAAGTGCTTATTCTGCTACAAAGGGTGCTGTTAATGGATTCACCCGTTCTTGGGCTAAAGAACTTGGGAAATTTAACATCCGTGTAGTTGGTGTTGCACCAGGGATCAATGAACAAACTGGTTTAACAACACCTGCTTATAATGAAGCATTAGCTTATACACGGGGAGTAACAGTAGAGGGCATTGGAACAGATTACAGTAAAGCAATCCCGCTTGGGCGTCCCGGACAGCTGGATGAAATCGGTGAACTGATTACGTATCTGGCTTCAGACCGCGCAAGCTATATCACAGGTACGACTGTAAACATTTCAGGTGGAAAGTCCCGCGGGTAAATCCTGTAACAAGCATAAGCATTCCTGCCAAATAGTTGAGAAGGAATAAATAGCGTTTCTGTATTTTTCTAGGAGGATAACCTAAACAGTTATCCTTTATTTTTTATATAAGGAATAATGGTTTTCGGGACTTTTGATACACGCAGCAAATTCAACAAATATTTGGAAGTTGCATAAATTTAGATGGATTCTCTCCTATTTGTAGTGATTCTTATAATCAGAGAAGGGAATGGGCATAAATATAACTATATTTTGGATAATCTAAACAGCATAAGAGGTCAAAGCCATTATTCTAAAGGTAAGAAAAAGCAAAGGGAAAAATGTAATTTAATTTTAGGGCTAGGTTTTTAGAGAATTATGGAATATTAAATTTACATTGTAAGAAAGTATAAATTCCCAGCTAGAAGTTCATTCGACGTAGTGTGGAATTCTAGGAATACAGTATAAGTGTAACTACGCCTCTGTCTTCACCCGGCGAGCTTTCTTTATCAAAAAACATTTATAAGTGCATTTTACAAGACACAAAGGAGCAAACATACATGTGGTCAGTCTTAGGAGTGCTCTTTGTAGTGATAGTCATTTTAATCATTGAAGTTCCTTCACTTTGGAAGGCGAAAATGAAAAAGGAATTATGGATATTTTCATTCTTACTCCTGTGTAGTACCGTGTTAGGTATTGCAAAAGGTTTACAGCTGGATATTCCAACCCCTCTAGATTGGGTGGCAGCCATTTTTGAGCCGTTAGGTTACATCTTGCAAGGTTTATTAAAATAAAAAGAGGGGATAAGATGCTCAAGAAAAGGAAAGTATCCTTTTATCAATTTGTGGCATTAGTGACGCTATATACTGTTGGCAGTACGATCTTAGTTGTCCCGGGAAGTATGGCTGCTAATTCAAAACAGGATGCCTGGATAGCAGCAATCATTGGTGTGGGGGCAGGTTTATTATTGGTATGGTTGTATAGCGCTGTGGGGAACCATTTTCCTAATCAGAACCTGATTGAATTAAATGAGACAATTTTAGGGAAATGGTTGGGCAAAACTGTTTCTCTCGTATTTATTTTCTTTACATTAACTTCTTGTAGTCAGGTCGTGTTTTATTTAGGGAATTTTTTGCTTTCAGAAATTATGCCTGAAACTCCAATGATATGGATCCACATTCTCTTTATGATTGTTGTTGTTATGGGCGTGCGTCTGGGGATTGAATCATTAGCTCGTTGTGCGGAAATTTTGTTCCCATTTTTTATCATCCTTTTTATAGTTTTAACACTTTCTACCTTTCCTCAAATAAAGGCTAACAACATACAGCCTGTCTTAGAAACAGGAATGAAGCCTATAGTATGGTCTGCCTTAGTATTTTTAAGCATAGCTTCCCTAACTCTTATTGTTTTACTTGTGGTTTTTCCTGCTTATGTGAATAATTGGAAAGAAATGCGTAAAGCCTTTTTTATTGGTCATTTTATTGGCGGACTTATTATGGTTATGATTATAACTTTGAGCATTTTCGTTCTTGGTCCTTTTCATACAGCAAGATATTTATATCCAAGCTATGAGTTGGCTAGAAGAGCAACTATCGGAAATTTTCTAGAACGAATTGAAGCTATTCTAGAAGTTATGTGGTTATTTTCGCTCTATATCAAAACATCGCTTTATTTTTACGCTACTGTTTTAGGTCTAGGGCAAATGTTCAAATTAAAAGGTTATCGACCATTAACTTTCCCTATTGGAATGATGATAGTTATTCTTTCTGTTAGTGTGTATCCGAATTTTGCTTATCAACAGAAGTGGGATACTCTAACTTGGGTACCTTATATTTTAACAATAGGCTTTTTCTATCCTGTTCTTTTATTAGGAGTTGCTATATTTCGAAAGAACCACCTGGCTAGAGTTAAGAAATAAAGTGATGAATACTCATTTTTTATGATGTAGAGAAAGTAAAGTCGATGGAAATAGGCTAGATTTTTTTCTTGTACTTTAAGAAAGAAGTTTCTAGCTGGAGACCGTTCGACGTAGCGAGAAATTTTAGGAATAAAGTGTAAGTGCAATTGCGCTTCTGTCTTTGCCTAACGGCTCACCAATCGACGAGTTTTCTTTATGAAGAGCAACTCTGTGTAAAAGACCTGAAGGCCTCGGCGCTGTACAGCGAGGTCTTGTTTTGTATTCTAATGTTACGATATAAAGAATGAATGTAATACATCGATAGATATGTCAGTTAAGTAGATCATCATGTCGAGAAACTAAATAAGATTTTATATATGTTTATATACTTTATGTTATGACAGTAGAAAGAATAGGATAGAGGTGATGTAGACTATGGTAAAAATGGATAATTATATTGATTCTCTCTATCTTTCTAGTTACTGTAATAGGGAGTACAGTAGCTAGAAAGATAGAAGGTAGACCTAAAGCAATCATTATTTTACCTGATTAGACTCATAGAACTGGAATTTTATCGAAATGGGAGCAAGAAAGGGGCATAAGTAAATATGAAATATCTAATAGGTATTGATTTAGGGACTTCAAGTGTAAAAGCAATTGTAATGGACGTGGAAGGGGATGTAATCGCAGATGCGCAAGAAAGTTACTCTATTCAAGTGCCTGAAATCGGTTATGCGGAGCAATCCCCTAATGTATGGTGGTCTGCAACTGTTAATGTATTGAGAACAATACTAGAAAAAGAACATGTAGATCCAGCTTTGATAGGTGGAATCGGATTATCAGGCCAAATGCATGGTCTTGTACTAGTTGACCATAAAGGAGAAGTAATTCGTCCCGCCATTATTTGGTCCGATCAACGTTCAAAAACACAAGTGGAAAAGATCAATCAACTTATTCAGCAGGAACAGGTAATCGACAGCATGATGAATTCAGTTTCAACAGGTTTTGCAATTTCCTCTTTATTATGGGTAAAGGAAAATGAACCGGAAAACTATGCAAAAGCTGATACGATTCTTCTGCCGAAAGATTATATACGCTATCGATTAACAGGGGAGCTCGCAGTTGAAGTAACAGATGCCTCCAGTACACTTGCATTTGATATTGCCAAGCGAAAATGGGCCACTTCTTTAATTAACAAGCTGGGGATTAAGGAGAATTTGTTCCCGCCTTGTTATGAACCATACGAAGTGGCTGGTGAAATTACAACATGTGCTGCTGAAGAGACTGGGTTACAGAAAGGGATCCCTGTTGTATTTGGCGGTGGAGATCAATTTATGCAGGCGGTAGGAAATGGGATTGTCTTCCCCGGCATTGTTTCTTCAAATATTGGAACAGGCGGACAAATTGCGGTAATGGTTGAGAAACCGGCGTATGACCCGCAACTAAGAACCAATACATTTTGCCATATCCACCCTGATACTTGGAATATTCAAGGTTCGAGTTTAAATAGCGGTCTTTCTCTGGGGTGGCTAAAATCAAATGTTTTGCGAGCGAATGATTTTCAAACATTAACGAAAATGGCAGAAACTATTGCACCAGGAAGTGAAGGCCTTATCTTTTTACCTTATTTAACTGGGGAAAGAACGCCACATTTAGACCCAAATGCAAAAGGGATTTTCTTTGGCTTAACGCTCAAGCATCGAGATGACCATCTTGTGAGGGCAGTAATGGAAGGAGTGACGTATTCTCTAAGAGACTCTTTGGAAATTATTGAATCACTAGGCATTCCTGCTAATAGAGTCATTGCATCAGGGGGCGGAGCGAAAAGCAGATTATGGCTGCAAATACAAGCAGATATTTTCAATAAGCCCGTGTATACGACTAAAACAAATGAAGAGGCTTGTGTAGGTGCTGCGATTATCGCCGGTGTTGGGGTAGGCATATATCCTTCGCTTGAAGAAGCCTGTAAAAAGCTGATTTCATTTCACTCAGAGATAGTCGAGCCTATCCGAGAGAATGTAGAGATATATAGCCATTACTATGAATTATTTAAAGAATTATATAAACGAAATCAGGATTTATTTGTGTTTGTATAGGTGGATTATAGTCTGATAGCTATTCAAAAACGAGAAAGGACTGAGCGAGGATAATTTTCCTGTGCTCAGTTTTGCTTACACTGTAGTAAGATGTAAATCTCCATCTGGAAGTGAATTCGACGTAGGAGGGGATTTTAGGAACACAGTATAAGTACAACTACGCCTCTGTCTTCGCCCAAGGGCGGGGCTCACCAATCGACGAGTTTTCTTTACACCTTAAGAAAGTCTAATCCATTATTTCTTTTGTCGTTTCCAAGAAATAATGGACAAAGGGATGGAAAGAATGATAAAAAATGCAAGCAGTGCCCATGGGTATTGCAGCATCACATGTGTTTGCCATGGCCATAGGTATTGATTCATTTCTGTTACACTCCTCGCAGGTTTATTCATTTTGCACAGAAAGTATAAATAGACCATTCGACGTAGTGAGGAATTTTAGGAATACAGTATCAGTGCAACTACGCTTCTGTCTTCATCCGGGGAGCAGGGCTTGCCAATCGGCAAGTTTTTTTATAAGTGTGTTTTAAGCAATTTTCTTCTTATCACTGTAACAATTAATAGTGGAATCGGTAGAATGATTAATAAGGGTACCCATACATAAAGAGGAAACGCAGTGATACCAATATAGAAATGTTCATTTATATTTTGGGACATTGTCATACCTAACAAATATGTAACAACTGCCACAGGGAAGATAATAAGGCGATTATCAAGCATATTCAGTAAAATTTGAATCGCGCGAATTGCTACAAATAAGTAAATGGTCACCTTAACATAGGCCATGATGATCATAGTTAAAGCTACCATTGCATCTAAATTTTCTAGGAAATCTGCAATTGATATTTGTCTAACTAATACATACAGGGGATATACTGTATGACTGACTATACCTTCACCCAAAACGAGAATCGCCATTAGGCTAAAAGCAGTAATGGTAAGCCCTGATAGCAAGGTTGCGATAAAAGTTGTTTTTCTGACTTTTTCCGGTTTTTTTACAGAGGGCCAAAGCATAGCTAAGATCAAAGTTTCTGCAAACGTTTGGGTGATACCTGTCGGCCATACAGCCGACCAAATCTTTCCCCAGCCTTGTCCTAAAATAGGCCGCACATGTTTAAAGTCGACAACTCCTGAGCTAAATAACAGGATAATCTCTAGTATGAATAGCAAAAGCAGAACGGGTAACAAATACTCTGTGAACCGCGCCAATACTTCAATTCCGGAAAATAGACAATATACAATAACTAATAACATGCTTATAACAACAAACCATGGCGGTGTACCTGGCAGAAGCGTTGCTGGTATTAGCGACTTTAAGTCAGAAAATATACGTCCTGCCACATATAGAAATAAAAGAGGGTAGAGCCATGCAAGAGGTATACCTAGCCATCGACCAAATTGCGCAGGGAACCATTCTACAAGCGTTAAACCAGGGTTCATTTTCATAAGGGTCGTATATAGTAAAATGATGCTCATGCCTATAACTGTAGAGATTAAAATAGAAAGCCAGGCATCTCTACCTGCAGCTGAAGCAAAGCCAAATATAACTGTTGTGCCAATCTGTAAGAACATTGTGATTGTAAAAAGTTGAAAATTAGAAATCCGTTCCATGTCATCTTCCCCTTGAACTATAGATAACTTGCATAATAGTTGATGTTAGCCAGACAGGGTATGTAAAAGAATATTGTTAATTTTTGATATGATCTGGTATCAGTAGCGGTTTTGTAGTGAATCCCGTCCCTTGTATTTTCACATGAGACTCGATTGTTACTTCTAAATCAGGGAATATTTTATACCACCTCTGTTTATAATACGTCTCCCATTTCTTTGGGTATGCTCGATAGACAGCCTGTCCAAATCCAAATATGTCTGATTTAAATTGTTTTTGCGTTTTATTTAGAGCTAGTTGGATTCTTTCCTCCACATCTTTTTCAAAGACGGATTGCAGAGTATGAAGTACCATTGGATTGCCTAAATCTAATTTTGAGGAGTTCTCAAATATTTCCATTTCACCATAAGCTTCGATTTTTATTGCTAGCTTGTCATTACGTAATACGGGGTTAACCTTGGTGGATGCCTTCCATATTCGAGCGCCGACCCTTCCGCCGCCTTTTTCCTTTGGTATGGGTACTGCCAAGACTCCAGATTCCAATTCACTCCGAATCCACAAAATTCCGCGAGTTTCTTTATCATTCAACCAGCCAATTAGCCGATCTCCTCGAAAGATTGCAGTTCCATGAATAGAAGGGATTTTTTTTGATGCTCCAGAGTCTTTTCTTTCATTCTGGCTTGCAGCTTCTACAGGCAGATTTGACACTTGGGCTGCAACAGGCTCTTCTCCATCTGTCAGCATTCGATCCCAAAACTCCCTTACTCGAACCTTTACCCCAACTTCCATTTTTTCCTTTTCCCTAAGTTCTTCTGATGTAATTGCTTCAAAGTGAGGATTTGTCCGTAAGATGTCAACTGCCTTTCCTTTCGTAAATAGAAGATAATTACGCAGGTGTGCCTGCCGATGTCTTGAAAAGAAATCCAGAATAGGAGAAACCCCATCTCTTGCCAGTTTTTCTCCCACAATAATTACACGGCCATGAGCAAAAAAAACTTCCCGTGAAATTTTCTCTTGAATGATTCGATATGCTTCTATGATAGATGCTCCTTCTGCAGAAACCATCATCGTTGATTTTGTGGTCCCAGAAGCTTGGTTGGCCTCGCTCGCTCCTCCGGATGCCTTGGGAACTGCAATCTGCAAGGTAAGCAAGAGATTTCCATTCTTCGCCTTATCTAAAGCTACCCCGAGAACAATCGCCACATCATTGACCTCCTGCCGACTCCAACAGCCAGTTAGTAACGGTACTATCACTATAAGTAATGTGAAGATTCTTTTCATCCGTTTTCCTCATCTCATCTCATCTAGTTTAAATACTCATTTACTTCTGATGAGGTCCAGGACGCAGTGTGTCCTTCATCCGCTTAGTCTTGTGGTTTACTCCGAGCCCTGGGCGTTTCACCATAGCCCACCGAGGAGCGCGGATGATGACGTCTTTCAGGATGCTATCGGCATCCATAGGGGCCACGGGTGAAAAGTATGGCACCCCAAAGGAGCGAAGACGGCAAATATGAATTTGGAGAGCGATTGCCCCTAATAATACCCCGTACAATCCCATCACCCCTGCTAGTATCATCATAGGAAACCGAAGGATGCGGATAGAGTTCCCTAGGTTATAGCTTGGATTGATAAATGATGCGATACCAGTCAGTGCTACGATCATAACCATTGGACTTGAAACAATTCCAGCTTGTACGGCTGCTTGACCGATTACGAGGGCACCTACGATACTAACAGCTTGCCCGACTGGACGCGGCATACGAACGCCCGCTTCTCGTAATCCTTCAAATGAGATTTCCATAATTAACGCTTCTACAAACGCTGGAAACGGCACAGTCTCACGTGAGGAAGCGACGCTAAGCAGCAGGCTTGTTGGTATCATCTCCTGATGGAATGTTGTCACCGCAATATAAAGAGAGGGCAAAAGCAAGGAAATAAGCAAAAATAGATACCGAATGAAACGAATAAACGAAGCTACAGGGTAACGCAGGTAATAATCCTCCGTGCCTTGAAGAAATTGAAAAAATGTTTGCGGAGCAATCAGACAAAAAGGTGTGGTATCAATTAAAATGCCAATTTGTCCTTCCAGTAAGTTTCCCACTACTTTATCAGGCCGTTCTGTATATGCGACTTGAGGAAAAATAGAAAAAGGATTGTCTGAGATGAGCTCTTCAATATATCCGCTTTCCAAAACGGCATCAATGTCAATTCGGTGGATTCTTTTGCGGACTTCTGCCACTAAGGATTCGTCTGCAATGTCTTCGAGATATGTCATAACAATATTTGTTTTCGATAACCTTCCCACGGTTGCGGACTCCATCTTCAGTTTAGGAGTTTTTAGTCTTCTCCGTATTAAAGTTGTGTTTGTTCGTAAGTTTTCGGTAAATCCTTCCCGTGGTCCGCGCACCACCGGTTCTGTTGAAGACTCCTCTACGCTGCGTTTATCCCATTGTTGCAGGCTAATAAATAATGCTTGCTGCATTCCATCAATGAGCACTGCCGTATCACCTGATAAAACATGATCAATCACGTCCCCAATTTTTTGTCCCTCACTGATTTGAGCAGCCGTAATGACTTGTTCCAGAAGCAGTTGTTTGATGAGATGGATTTCGGAAGGACATACTTGGTCTTTTCCATAGTTAAATAACGGCTTTAATATATCTGCATCCATTAATTCTGTACTAACAAGGCCATCCAAAAAAATAAGAGTTCCCTTTTGGCATCCCACTTGGAATTCGCGATATACAATATCGGAGGAACGCTCGAAAATCATTTTGAATTCTTGTATGTCATGATTTAAATTTCCAGTTAGTATTTGATTGTTTAGTACATTTTGTTCGTCTTCAATAGGGTGTTCTTTGTTATAGGAGCGGCTGCTGTGATAAAGAAATGTAATGAATTCCTTGATGCTTTTAATGATATCAATCACCCTCCCCAGCCTCTAAATGACTTCATTTTCTTACTTTATTGTTGTTGCATTAACTACCAATTATGCATAACTATGTAAATGAATCCGATAATGCTTTTGGAGAGGTTTTAATAAGGGAGAAAATCTGTAAGTATTTAAGAAATAGGGTGGTGAAAAGAAATGATTCTGAGGGGATGAATCAAATATCCGAATATCGTACAAAAATAAAATGCGGTCTTAGATTAGAGCATATCCGGCTGGATATGCTGTCCGTATAAAAATACATAGTTTAGTTTATCCATTCCTTCAAGAGAAATCCCTTAAAGGAACGGGGATTATTTGTCTGTATGCAGAGCCTGTTATATGCAGCATTTTATCTCATATGGGTAATCGTTATTTGTTGTTTCCATTGACATGCTGCCGCATATATCGCTTTTCCCTATATCGTTGATAAAACCAAATGAGCGTGGTTAACCAAAATGTACTAATAAAATAGCCGCCGATGATATCGCTAGGATAATGTACGCCTAGATAAATGCGGCTTATTCCAATTGTGAGAATCATTACGATACTGATAATAATTAAGATGGTACGCCCCCAACGAGTAGGAATATGCCGCCATAGTAGGAAGGAGAGAGTTCCATATAGCGTACATGCATTTGTTGCATGGCCGCTCGGAAAGCTGTAGCCGCTTACCTCGATCAGACGATGTAAATCCGGACGGGCTCGCTGAAAAAACAGCTTTAATGTGATAAAAAGGAGGTTGCTTCCTAAAACGGCAGTAAGTAATAGAATCAGCTCTGATCGATGCTTGAGTACAACATAGAGAAAAAATAAGGCAATCATAGCAAGTATCGCAACAGAACTTGTCGATCCAATAAAGGTGAAGAATTTCATAATAGCTGTCAGAGCTGGGGACTCAAGGCCTTGAATAAAGGCTATAACGGTACTATCAAATGAAATAATCCTTTGCTTGCTAATCAGAATAGCCATAAGGCTGAAGCCGATAAGAGATAACAAACTTATTATAAAAGCAGTAGTAAGTTGAAGCTTTAAATTCATATAAATAACCACCTTAGATTCATTGCAATTTTTGTCTTCTCTTCCAAAATAAATAGGCGCCCCAGATAATACTAACCGCAGCTAGCATAAGGTATATACGATATTTAGAGATATACATAGCAATGATTTTCCAATTTCCTCCTAATGATCTTCCTAACGTAATAAAGGTAAAAGACCAGAGCAATGCCCCAGGGTATGCATACCGTGCAAACTTCTTAAAGGAGTACCCGTTAATTCCTGCAAGATAGGCGGTAATATGGCGGATGCCAGGAATAAAGTATCCAATAAAAAGCAGATAAGGACCTAGTTTTGTGAATAATTGTCTTGTTTTATTAATTCTGTCTTCTGTAATATGGAGCCTTGGTCCAAACCTTGTTAAAAATGGCAAACCCAATTTGATTCCTAATAGATAGCTAAGCGAAATGCCGCCGCTTGTCCCTAAAAAAGCACTTAGTAAGGAAGGAATATAAGCTATGTTTCCCTGAAAGACGCAATATCCAATAAAGGTAAGAAGGATTTCATCCGGCAGAGGGAGTCCGATAATGCCTCCAATTAAGGCTAATATAATACCATAATATCCAAAATGTGAAAGAAGATAGGTTAATTGGTGCTCCATCCATTCACACTCCTATGCTATTGGAATAAAAGAATCGGTCGGAGATGATGCTTTTCTCAGTATTCTTTTTTTATGCGCGGTTTATACCTGTTACAATGTGCTTAGTATTTGGGCTAGGAGGGTTATGGCCTGTATAAGAGGAGTGTGAGGATGTGGGGAGTAAAGGTAGTAGGTAGTTCAACTCGTAAAACTTTCTAAAAACTATAATTGAAAAAAATGTAAAAATATGAGAAAATGATTAAAGAGAACGACTGAGCCATTTGGTGTTGATGGATTCTATAGAAATAATTTTGTAGAGGCTACTAGTGCAGCAAATAGTGATTCTTGTTACTCCTATATTGACAAAATAAAGCATATTTATATAGATAAAAAATAAAGTTTCGATAAAGGCAAACCTATTGAAAGATAGGGACGCAAAGCTACAGGTCTAAGGTGGGAGAGGTATGCCGCTCCCACTATGATTGCTGGGCTGCCGTAATACGGAGGGAACTACAAGGGTGAAGGTGCTAGTTGAATTACCGATGGAAGACAAGCAAGCTGATTCTACTGATTTGAAATGGATGGACGTACTTTTGGATGCTAAACAAAATAACCCAGCCATTATTGAGCAAAAAAGAAGGCAACTACTTCATCTAGGTAAACTATATGGATTAACTCATCCTAAAACTATCAAATGCAGTCAACAACTAGACAAATTAATCAACCTATCTATGAGGGGACAAATTGTATAGGTATTATTAATGTGTGCAGCATCTAAATGATAAGGGATAAGCAAACATAGGATTAATGGAGATGGTATAAGCGTTTCTATCGGGGATTGTTCAACTGCCTGAAGTAGTGATTAGCTAGCTAAAGTTAAATTAGGTTGCATGTTAAAACTCCAAGTTTGTCCTATAACTCATAGTATTTGTGACGAGGTAGGGAAAATGGTTGTCATCAGATAAAAAGGGACAGATTCGTAAGTGTATGAATCTGTCCCTTTTTGTTTGTTATTAGTTAACAATTGTTTGTACCCTGCCTACTTGTCCATCTGTAAGACGAACCTTGATTCCATGAGGATGAAATTGCGAATTCGTCAGCAGGTCCTTTACAATTCCACGCGTCGTATTTCCTGTACGCTGATCCTTTTTTAGTACAATATTCACTTCTAGACCAGCCTGAATATTTTTTCTATATCGTCCATCATTCATAAATCATTTCCTCTTTTCCGCCTAAGAATTTGCTTAGTTTTGGTGTTATCTTCTACTAATGGTATAATAATTTGAACTATAATGCACATCTACATGGAGGTAACATGTTAACTTTTGAACAAAAACTCGCTATTATTGAATCTTTTCCGGAGCTTAAGCGCAAGGATGTATCGATGAAACGTGTAAATTTTCATTATGAGGAAAGTGCAAGCGATAAGAAAAATGTCGTATACCACTTGCATCCAAACGGAAATGGATTTGTTTATGCAGAATATGTAAGCAGCTATAATACAGATGACAGAGGCATGATTAATATCCGAGATTTCTCAGAGGAAGAGCTGCGCACAGTGATTGCAAAATCGATTCAATCCCTCGCACCCCGATCAACTGCTGAAGTGGCAATCGTTGGAGATTTGGAGGAGGAGCGCTGGGTGAATGAAGATAACGCATCGCTTATTTTAGTCCAAGAGGATGAGATGTGGAATGTGTATGCAGGTTTAAACCTTGATGGAACGTTTCCTTCCTACAATGAAGCGAAGCAGTATTTGGAGGAAGAAGGGTTTAAGCGGGCATGAGTCTTACAAAAAAGCCCATGATTTATATACAACGTAAATCATGGGCTTTTTTGCTTATAGACACCATCTGATGTTAAACCCACATTTGCGGCAATTCGAGAACAGCTTTCAAAGTTAAACTCGGTTGTACAGGAAAATATAAGTGGAATCGGGTTGTAAAAGCTTTTGCTAGAGAAGATTATGAAATTGAAGAGTTTTCTATGGAAAATGGTGCCTTTAAGGAGAAAAGCCTTCAGTTCGCAAAGATTTGGGAAAAGTATTTATCGGTTCTTGATTCGCTTGCCGGAATCAGTAGCAAAGCTAACCTATGTAGCGCTAAAGCATACGCTACAGGAGCAAGAAGCTGAGAAAGAAGAAACGAAATAACGCAAAGAAAACGCCTGTAGCTTAACGCTGCGGGCGTCTTTTTTACATTGTTAGGAAGGTATAAGTTTCCAGATAGAAGCGAATTCGACGTAGTCGGAAATTTTAAGAATACAGTATAAGTGCAGCCACGTCTCTGTCTTCGCCTAAGAGTGGGGCTCACCAATCGGCGAGTTTTCTTTATTGGAATTATGTAGCAGTTATCAAATTACCACCTTGCTGAATAATACAATAGTACGAATAAAATTGAAGGAGGCACTTGTTATGGAAGACCTAGAATTTTATAGACGAATACCTGCGAAGGTCTGCCGCGGCTGTGGCTGGAAGATCGAAGAGCAACACGAATCATACTTACACGAATGCGAACATTGCAAGGAAGTAATTGATGAAGGGTGATGACGTTTTGTAATTCGCCTTTCATGCGCTTATAAGAAGTATGCAGATTATAGCGCATGTCCATCAAGTTAAAGCAAATAGAGTAACTGAGTTACGAACGAGAAATTTTTATTTTTTATAAACTGAGAAACAGGCAGGAAATGCCTGTTTTTTTTGTACTTTAAGAAAGTATAAATTTCTAATCGAGAAGTCATTCGACGTAGCGAGAAATTTTAGGAATAAGGTATAAGTACAACTACGCCTCTATCTTCGCCCAAGAGCAGGGCTCATCAATCAGCGAGTTTTCTTTATGGAGTTCATTTATAATAAAAATATAAAAAAATGAATTATAATAAATATATGTTTTATTTACAGTTAATTGTGACTTTCTTTTCTGTTTGTCACTATATGTTAGAATTAGAGAACTGTTGAATGACAATAAAGTTGTTCCGCAAACGGGCCATTTAGTGGGAGAAGACTTCCATAGAACAACCTCCATACCAACTGTAATGCTAATACTAGGGATGATTTTAAACTTTAATTACTGTTAGATATGCTAAAAGACATGGGGGAATCATTAATGAATGGACTGATGCTTTTTTTATGTATGATTTGGGGTTTTAATTTTGTTATTATGAAACTGGGCAATGGCGTGTTCCCGCCTGTTTTATTTGCAGCCTTTCGGTTTTTGCTTGGGGCAATTGTCCTTTTTGGGTTAAGCTATTTTAAAAAAATCCCGATGCCAGGTAAACGGGAACTGAAATGGTATATTCTATGTGGAATTCTGCAGACAACTTATTTTAATATCGCAATCCAAATTTCTTTAAATTATATAAGCGCGGGACTTACTTCTGTTCTAACATATAGCATGCCGTTGTTTCTTTCACTTATGGCTCATTATTTCATTCCCGGAGAAAAATTGACTGCTGGTAAGACGGGTGGGATCTTGATCGGAATATTTGGCTTATTTTTAGCAATGAATATTCATCTTGGAGAAAATATCTGGGCTCCCATTCTTGCGTTAAGCTCTGCAGTAGCGTGGGCGCTATCTAGTTTGATTTTCAAAAAGAAATTGCAAGACTGTGATAATGTTCAATTCACTACATGGCAAATGGGTGCGGGAGCAATTGGCTTGTTTTTGTATTCCTTCAGTTTTGAACATGGAGAGTCACATTGGAGTCTCATGGCTGTAGTATACCTTTTATATTCCGGAATTTTAGCCTCTGCATTAGCTTTTGTTATATGGTCACATATTCTTTCTAAAATGGAAGCCAGTAAAGCTTCAATTTCTTTGCTAATTGTACCAGTAGTTGGTACCTTATCAGGATTCCTATTTTTAAAGGAAGATTTGAGTGCTATTACATTACTAGGAATCATTTTGGTGCTTTCAGGAATTTGGCTGGTAAATAATACAGGCTCTGCCCGTTCCACGTTACAAAATCAGCGATTCTTAATAGGTAAAAAAGATAAATACTGAAGACGAGATAAATGGAATAAAACTTAGATTTTCAAACGACTTTATTGTTATTTTTTGAGTTCTGTGAAGCATTTTCTATCAAAAATTAAATAGCTTTATTTTACCCCCATCCTAAAATCAGGACGGGGGTAAGTGTGTTTGAGGTTTTTGAAATTAAAGAACTTTATTGTCATTCTACAAAACATCTCCTCTGTTTTATTGTCCAGAAGGTCACTGTTTTCTGAACATAGAAATATAACAAGTAGTTTACATATTTTTAGATTGAATTGTGTTCAAAAACTCATAAAGTATTCTATGTTCAGATAACCTCATGTGTCTTAAGGTATGTTACAATTCAGGGCCGATAAGTGAGATGTGCCATACAAGAATACAGCATTGAGTTGTATTTTTTCGTGAAAATGGTAATAAAACACGGAAAAATTTACATAAAATTAACAAAAAAAATAAATAGAGATAAAAAATGGTTCTCCTTCTTTTGGTATGATAAAGGCGGATGAAGAATAATATCAAAAAAATATAGAGATGAAGGGGAAGTAAGTAAGTATGAACACACTCCAAACCGATTTCATTAATTTAAACAACACAGATTATTACAACAATCGTGAGCTTAGTTGGCTTGCCTTCAATGAGCGTGTATTGCGAGAAGCGTTGGATGAACGTAATCCGTTGTTGGAACGTTTTAAGTTTATTAGTATTTTTAGCTCTAATTTAGATGAGTTTTTTATGGTTCGGGTAGCTGGCTTACAAGATCAAGTAAAGGTGGGCTTTAACCAGCCTGAAAATAAAGCTGGTCTGACGCCGAGGCAGCAGTTAAATCAAATTTCACAAAAAACCCATGAACTGGTAGACCTGCAATACAATACATTTCAATCTGTATTAATTCCGAAGTTGGAAGAAGAAGGAATATTCCGGCTTTCCTTTGATGAATTAACACCAGAACAGCGAGTTTTTATAGAGGAATACTTTGATGAACAAATCTTCCCCGTTCTAACCCCCGTTGCCATTGATGCATATCGGCCATTTCCTATGTTGCTTAACAAGAGTCTAAACTTAGCGGTTATGCTGTATGACGATGTAGAAGAGCTTGAGGAAAATCGTACGAAGCTCGGAATTGTGCAAGTGCCGTCCGTGCTGGAACGCTGTATTTTTCTTCCCGGAGAAGAAGAACAAAAGTTTATCTTTTTGGAGGATGTAATCAGTAACCTCGTTCATAAAATGTTTACTGGCTACGGCGTGTTGTCTGTTACTCGTTTTCGCATTACACGTAACGCTGATTTGACCATTCATGAAGAGGGTGCTCGTGATTTATTAAAAGTGATTGAAAAGGAATTGAAAAAGAGAAAACGGGGAGCTGCCGTTCGCTTGGAAATAGGAAAACAAGGATTGGACGAGCAGGTGCTGGATTTCTTGCTTACAACCCTAGAAATCCATGAAAAAGATGTGTACAGAATTGACGGACCTGTGGATTTGACTTTTTTATTTGCGTTATATAAGGTATTGTCCAAAACACACGAACATTTAATGTACCCTGCCTTGATTCCGCAGCCCCCTAGAGACATTCGCTCAGACGAAGCTATTTTTGAAAAAGCTTTAGAGCAGGATATTCTTTTGCATCATCCGTTTGAGTCCTTTCAACCAGTAATTGACTTTGTCACAGAGGCTGCCGAGGACCCAGACGTATTGGCGATTAAACAAACCTTATATCGTGTAAGTGGTGATTCTCCTGTTATTTCCGCTTTGAAAACAGCAGCAGAAAATGGGAAACAAGTTGCTGTTCTTGTTGAGTTGAAGGCGCGTTTTGATGAAGAAAACAACGTACATTGGGCAAAGGAGCTCGAGCAAGCAGGGTGCCAGGTGATATATGGGATGAGCCATTTAAAGACGCACAGTAAAATTACGCTTGTCGTTCGCCGCAAGAACGGAAAAATTGAGCGTTTTGTTCACCTGGGCACAGGAAATTATAATGATGCGACGGCGAAATTCTATACAGATTTAGGTTATATTACATCGAGGAAAGAGATTGGAATTGATGCCACAAACTTTTTTAACTATTTAACAGGATACGGAGAAATACCGAGTTATCATCAATTGTCAGTTGCGCCTTTTGATATACGCGATCGTTATATCGAGTTAATCGATGCGGAAATTTGTTATCACAAGCAATACGATAATGGACAAATCATTGTCAAAATGAACTCTTTAACGGATAAGGTGCTCATTCGGAAACTTTATGAGGCTTCTCGCGCAGGGGTGAAGGTCGATGTAATTGTGCGGGGAACGTGCTGCTTAAAGCCAGGAATCCCGAATGTGAGTGAGAATATACGGGTAATCAGCGTAGTAGGGCGCTACTTAGAGCATAGCCGTATTTTTTATTTTCATCACAATGGAAAAAACAATGTGTTTTTATCATCTGCTGACTGGATGACACGCAACATGGAAAAGAGGGTAGAAATTTCATTCCCGATTGTAGAAGAAAGCATGAAACAACGGATTATAAAAATACTAGAGCTCATTCTTTCTGATAATGTGAAAGCACGAGAACAAGACAGTAACGGCGAGTACCATTACGTAATCCGAAAAGAAGATGACCCCGAAATTGACAGCCAAACTGAGATTTTTTCTATGGCTTACCATATTTCGGAGGACGAGGAATAGGAGCCTAACAACACCATGTGCGCTTGTTCATAAAATATAAAAAACTACTTGAGCAAAATCACATACAAAAATGATAAACATGTAGAAGAAGATAAGGAAGAAAATCGAAGTAAGACGAATGAATAAAAAATAGTTCAGTCCATGTAGTTACGCGATTCTTGGTAATATATTTATCTATCATTGGTATCCATTTCAAGCATTGAAGATTAAGAAGGCCTTTATTTTGTATATTGGACAATAGTTTTGTTATTGGATGAACGGTTTATATTGTTACCACAACCATTTGGTTGTTTTCACTATGGTTGGTGGACAATATGGAACTCCGTTGTGGCAGACCCTATCTTATTGTTCTTGCTATTGATGCCTTACAAATGAATATGTAGGATTGAAAATGCATCGTAAGATAAGTAAAGTGACTTCCTTCCTACATCATATTGATTATTGATTACGTGAACAAAAAGCCCTCCAGTTGGAGGGCTTTTTATATTTTAGATACATTGACTCTTGATAATGCAGGGGTATGTTAATCGGACTTGTATAGAATATACAGTATTCTTTATTCAATTAACTCATCTTTCTTTCCTATATATGTCTAAATCTCAACAAGAAAACTATTTATTTATAAATCTTTTGTAAATCTTTTGTAAACTTTTTGTAAACTTTTGCTACACATTTATTTGTTTTTGGATTAAAATAATGAAGTTAGAAATGTATAGAATATACAATTTAAGCTAAAATAGGGCTCTTTACATTGAATGTTATCCTCTACAACGAATGAATGAAGATCAGATAAGGAGGAGAGAAGCATACTTCACTATTATATAGATAGACATACTACGGTTATGGCTATTATCGTTATCATTTGCGCTGTGTCATATATTCTTTTTCTTATCTATGTATGGGTTCGAACATCCTTGCAAGAACGTAAATTAAAGCGAACAGCGTTTGATGCTGAAATCGATCTCATAGATGAAAAAATCTTAAAAAAAAGAAAAGAAAGGCAAGTTCCTCGTGAGCTCAGTTCAGTAGACAAATTAAAAAATAAACGAGATTCTAAATAATTGCTGTGTCTTACTCTCGCTAATGGTGGTGATGTAAATAAGAGGGACGTTGTGACAGGGCTATTTTTAGCTAACTAATGTATATTAACAACGGGATGATTAGGATAAAGCCTAATTATCTTTTACATCTCACTATAAAGAGGGTATAAACTTCCATATTGAAGTGAATCCGATATAGATGGAAATTTTAGGGGTGTAGTATAAGTACAACTACGCCTCCGTCTTCGCCCAAGGCCCAAAATGGCAGATTCCGGGCTGAATCTCCACAAAAGGCAAAAAGCGCCTTTTACTCCGGCCCGCCTCTACGCTGCGCTGCCATAAAAGATGGGCCTCGTCCGCCTTCATCAGTAGGGTCTATTTGTCTCCAATACATTTCAAGTAAATCCGTATAGGGAAAAACTGAAGGGTTGAATGTGATTTGGAAGACCTCGCAATGCCCTGTATTCCCTTCTTTTACTTCTTCATAAGTTGGATTATCAATGTGCCCACCCATATAACCTGAAACTACCTTATGAATTCCCGGCAATTGATCAAATGGTTGAACCATACACCAAAAACAACCTCCAGCAAATGTTGCTACCTCTAATGGATGATCCATTTTATTCACGTTCCTTCTTGTAACTTTTTATTAGACCTTTGCTGCTTATATTTTGTTGTTTTATATTGGAACTGTTGCGTATAGGAATAATTGGCTTGAAAGTATAACTCCTGGTATTTTAAAAGTATGGAAAAGGATCACCTTCATTGCTATTCCTGTTTTCCCTATTGGTTTGATTCTTACTGGTGCCTTAAACGGTCCTTTAAAGGTAAATGGAGGATTAAATAGTCAAGCCATTCTTTATGCTTTGTGGGAGCCTTTTGTTTGCATAGGAATGTGCTTACTCTTGTTATCACTTTTCAAAAGGAAATATAATCAGATGACAAGCCTTTTTATATGGTTATCAGATAATGCTTTTACGGTTTATATCCTACATCCGCCCATCATAGTAAGTTGGTCTCTATTACTTCATACATTAGTCATTCCAGCGATTTGCAAGTTTGTAATGGTTAGTATTCTCTCTTGTTGCCACCTTTACTTTGGCTCACGTAGTTCGGTTAATCCCTTATACAAGGCGAGTGTTAGGATAGAAAGTCAAAAGAAGTTTAAACATTCATTCAATACAGCAGAAATTCACATCAATAAGATTGTCGACACTATTTTTATGGATAAAACTCATTGACCTTATTGAGCTATAGGATGCTTAAGTTAAAAAGTAAAATAAAAAATGAATCATTAAATAAACTTCCAAAAATGCGAATGATGTGAACATAAAATCCCTTCAGGTTAGGTTAACTGAAGGGATTTTTGGAGGCTTCTAAATGTAATATGCTTTCTTTACTGAATGATATATTACTTTAATTTTAATTCTGGCGGCTTTTCTATCCATCCTTTTTTCACCATTAATTTAGTGCCGTCACTTGCGTAATCTACAATGTCTTTAGCAACTAACAACGCCTTCATCTTCAAATCATTGCGTAAATTAAAAGCAAAACCAAATGCATTCCCCCCAATGCTTAGGCTACATAATAAAAAATTGCAGTACATCATGAGTTTATCCGAAAATGGGCTGTTCTTTGAATTCGTTGTATTTCCTCCAGATGAAAGCGTTGGTGAAATGTCGTCATCTAAGAGGATTTTACTAAATTCTTTAACTATTTTCTTTGATATTTCCATTCCTTTATGAAAATATTGCTGAACTTCTTTTTCCTGTGCAACCTGTGAAAAAGCGGCCATTAGAATCATCCCTATTTTATTTGTTTCCATTCCATGGTATAGCGATGAAAATTCAATTGTATTCAGTTGTCTAGTATCACCCATTAAATTTAAACCATTTAGATAATGTAAATCATTGATATATTCAGCTGAAATAGGCATAGGGATAAACGGAGGACGAGTGAGAATATCTCTTTCTAACAAGTATTGTGTACACTCATTGTAACAGCCTTGGGTAATTGCTGTTAAATCCTTGTATATATTTATAATATCTTCACGATAGGACTTTCCCATATTCAGAGTATATAAAGCCATGCTTACTTCTTTGATTGTTCGAATAAACATAATATCAAAGCCATTTTCAAACAATTTAGGTGCGTGTATATTTACATCTTGGGAAGAAAAGCCTATTGGAACCGCAGCTCCTTCATTTTCAAAAAGGGTTTCTATTTTTTCTACATATGTACTTAAGTTTTTATATAAAGTAGTCATAATCTGTTCTGCTTTTTGATCGTCTGCGTTTGGAATTAAATATTCTAATACACGTAAAATGAACGTTTTTTCTCCATAGGTTGACCATAACGTGCCTATTTCACTGGAGGTAATTTTAGGTTTTTCTGGCATGAAAACTGCTCCTTACTTTAATATTCAATATTCTTACTGTTTAGAGTTGCCAATTCTGATTGATTTATGTAGGCCTTTCGTATGAGTACTAACACTTATCCCGATAATACTGCTGTTTAGTCAGTCCTTGAAATAAAAATTACCAATAATTGGATTATATTCATAGCATTTACTTTGTAAGCGCTTTCTATTATAATAAGAATTGGGTTGGGCGGCGCGCGTGGCTGCCAGTGGTACAAAGCGTAGGTGGGGCTTGTACTAGGGACGAATTGATGGAAGTCCTTTTATTCTATAAGTTAAAGATAAATAAGTTGTTTCTAAAAGCTTTCCAAATATGCTTGATAGAAAAAACACCATTCGTTCCAACGGTTCTGGTGCAAGCTTGATAGCTTAGAGGAGAAGCCCCCTCTAAACCATCCAATTAACCTCTATATATTCTATAGCGAGTGCGCATTTCGTGTCGGAGCTTTATGAATCACAATCCAGCGGTTATAATGATCAATTAAAAAACCAATTCCAAACATAAACAAAATTGTTCCTATACCTAGACCAGCTACATGGTGCTGAAAGACAATAATAAGAATGCTGACGGATAACGGAATGGACATACAAAAGATTGTACCGACCGTATAATTGTTCTTTAGCTTCCCAAATGCCTGCAGCAAATAGTCAAACGGCAAGTACACCGAGCCTGCCTGAAAGTAAATGCTCACAGCAACTGCGACAAGATTGATTCCTATTAATGAATATAAACAACGAATCCATATATTCTCTGGTACATACACAATATGATGTACATACACAAACAAATCAATAAACATTCCAAAAAAGAAGGCGAGGGCCATACTTTTGATGATCGTCATCAAGGTAAGTCTTGTTTTCATCAAATAGCTAAGTATAAATGAAAAGAAATTCAAAATAATAATGCAGACACCAATAGAAACAGGTAATATGGACACAAGATTTTGCCCGGCAGCTGTCCAAGGAGCACTTCCTAGATTAGCTACTATCATAAAGCTATTTCCTAAAGCATTTAATGTAATGGAACAAACAAACCATAATATGTTTACAGGTAGACTTTTCATCATGACCTCTGCTTTCTCACAGTATTTTGTATCCATTGTAGATAAGTATACTGCTAAAAAAGGATCTGATGTAAAAAAAATCTATGGAAACTGTACATATTACTGCTAACTTTTCAACATTTTGATGATGTAAGGGATCACCCCTCACATCATTTGTTGTTTTTACAAAGCTTATACACTTCCCGTGCCATAAACTCCAAGATGTACAGCGCAGGAAGCTGGGTTGTGATGTTAATGGGTACATTTGGTATATTTGAAAGGTGCGTTCGCTCTTCCGTTACATAATAAGAAATGTTAATATCTGAAATTTTAGCTAGTGTACAGTTTTTATTATTTGTAATGCTAATAATTTTATTTCCTTCTTCTTTTAATTTGCTAACCTGCTGAATAGTATGGTCGGTTTCACCCGAAACAGAAAGGGCAACTGTAATACTGTTATGCAGGTAGTGGGAATGAATAGGGAAATAAGGATCATTAATATAAAGTGAAAACTTCCCCAAACTAGAGAAGTATCTTGCTCCATACTGCGCTAATATCCCGGAATTCCCAATGCCCACAAATAAGACATTGTCTGCAGATTGAATTAATTTGACAGCCTCATGTATATGTATTTCGAAATTTCCTTGTAATGTACGTTCAATAAATTCTGATAGAAAATGCTGCATGCTTTTTAACGGAATGTCTCTATCCCGCTTTTGTTCCAAATAGAGCTTTAATTTCACCTTAAACTCTGAGAATCCATCGCAATGCAGCTTTCGGCAAAAGCGTAAAATTGTAGATGTTGAAACATGGGCTTGGTCGGCCAAATCGCGGATACGCATATAGATAACCTTGTCTCCATTTGCAATAACATAGTTGTATAACGAGTATTCTAATTCATTAAAGGTCGTAAGAATTTCATTCGGGAACATCATAGGTTCCTCCTATAATAGTCATATTTATCTTTTGCTGCGCAGTCATACACGCAGTTTATTTTACATTGTACTATATGAATTCTACTTAAGAAACATCTTGTGTTTTTGATGATATCGAACGTTTTTGGATGTTTATGATTGTTTTTATTTATTTGTTGATTGTTTTTGGAAGTATATGATTGTTTTTTGTCGTTTTTTACGTTAGAATGCTTGTAGGTAGAAATGTAGTGTAAAATGGAGATTGAATTGAAAGCGGAAACAAGGAATGGAGATGTTAAGCGATGGAAAGCAGTTTATCAATTGAGGTGCAACAATTTGATATATGAAAAATGAACTCGATTGCACAACTCGCTTAATAAGGAGATCGGATTGCTGGACTGTTTAATTACAAATTATGTAGGGAAGAGGAAAGATAGTATGAAACTATTAGATGCAAAAGTAATTAGTACTGTACAGGGTTTAGAGATATATTCAGATTTAGTAAAAAATATTGAAATAAAAGAACTTCATGTTCCAACTATAGATAGCCCTTTTTATGAAGTTCAGTTTGGGCTCGGATATTTTCTTTTAAGACAAGAAAAATTTTATAACAGTCAAAGAAATTATTTTCGTATTTGTATGAACTCTGATTTTAGTATGATTACATTAAAAGAAACGGAAACAGAAAGCTTATTTGCAGTGAAAAACGAAGATGAGAGAGCAGCAACGAAGAAGCTTTTAGGAGAATGGTTTGTTAAAACAAAGGGTTATCAAGAATCTATCAATAAATATATCGAAAAAGTGAAGCAGGAAAATGTCTACACTGATGAAGATATTCAACACAAAGTCAAAACGATAAACTTTCTAGAGAAGCTACTGGAATTAACAACTGAAGATATTGAACTGGCTCCTGTAGAAAAACCAGATCAATTACAGGTATTGTTAGGAGTTTGATACTTCTCAGCTTCTGTGAAATAACATTTTTCTTAATTGAGGATGGCGCCTAATATTTATCCAGCTAAGAAAATCAAATATCGAAGGTACACAACGTCTTTTCATAAATATCTAGTCTAAAACCACGAGTGAGTATAAAAACGATTGTTGTTTATAGGGTTAAAAGCAGGCAGGAAATGCCTGTTTTTTTGTACTTTAAGAATGTATAAATATCTAGCTGGATGCCAATTCGACGTAGCGAGAAATTTTAGGAATAAAGTATAAGTAGGGCTACGCCGCTGTCTTCGCCAGGGGAGCCGGGCTCGCCAATCGACGAGTTTTCTTTACCGCTTGCGCTCCTTCAGGCACAACTAGGGTCTCGACGTCAAAACGCGAAAATTATGTGCTAACCTATTCTTTGGAAAGTAAGCTACACTCCTTGCTTCTTAAAAGTATTAGAAATAGTAAGGTAGGATAGAATGAAATAGATGTACTATATAAGCATTCATTTGCTCAACAAACATGCAGATCAAGCGTAAAGAAGGGAAGAGCTCCAGACGATGGAGAAACCTAAAATTAGTGCTATTCAACTATTTGCCATGATGTTTATATTTGAGATGGGGACTGCAGTGGTCATAAGTTATGGAGTACATGCCAAAAAGGATGCCTGGTTGGCCATTCTTTTAGGATCGGGAGCAGGCATTGTTTTATTTTTCATTTACTACTTTTTATTTCGTCAATATCCTACTGTGCCGCTCACCGGATATGTTAGGAAAATATTTGGAAAATACTTGGGGTGGATCATTGGCCTGTTATATATCCTATTCTTTTTGTATATTTCTGCTAGAAATATACGTGAGTTCGGTGAATTATTGATTTCATCGACATTAAGGAAAACACCATTATTAGCAATCACTATTTTATTCGTTCTTACCATTTGTTATGTACTTTATCTAGGAGTTGAAGTATTAGGTAGAACAGCAGAAGTATTTATTGTCATTTTGCTCCTTTTAGGGATAACTGGAAATTTTTTAGTGCTTGTTTCAGGTAATTGGCATCCCCATAATTTGCAGCCGTTTCTTGAACATGGGTGGAAACCAATCATGATGACAGCCTTTCGGGACATACTCATTTTCCCTTTTGGAGAATTGCTTGTTTTTACGATGCTTCTCCCTTACTTAAATCAACCTAAATCAGTGAAAAAGGTGTGGCTGTCTGCCTTAATTTCAGGCAGTCTTGTCTTAAGTTATACAACAAGTTTAAATATTGCCGTCCTTAGTATCGAAGAAGTGGAGAGATCTACTTTTCCTTTGTTATCAACTGTTGGAAAAGTCAATCTTATGGAGTTTTTACAACGGCTGGATGCTATTGTTGTTTATACCCTGCTGATTACAGTGTTTTTCAAAGCAGCCATCTATTTGTATGGTGCCTTAATGGGAATAGTCGATTTATTCAACTTAAAAAATCATCAACAAATTCTTTTACCAATTGGGGTTATTCTTATCTTTTTCTCAATTGTATTGTCTGCCACTTTTGCGGAACAAACGGAAGAAGGTATCTTGGTTCATTACATTGCTATCGTTCTGCTTATAATTATTCCTTTGCTCATGCTATTAGTTTCCTTAATTCGGAACCGTTTCAAGAAAGCTAAGGATGAGAAAGGTAAGTCGGAATCCAGTGCAACGTAATCTTACTTCTGCCTTCGAATGTCATGTAAGCAAAGGGGACTGCTCTAATGTCGGTTCGATAAAATCTTATACTTTCAATTTTCATATATTTCCTCTTCAATCTTTTTTTAATCGAGCTTACTCAATTAAGGAGTAATTTGTATGGTTCCTTCATAAATTCAACCGCCATTTTCTTAAGAACAATTAATAGGGGGCCGCCGCATATTTACCAGGCTAAGGCTCTAACATATGGCCAAAACAAAAATTCTCCGTCTTTTGTAACAAAGAAATACGTTGAGGACAGCCTATTACCTTGATAGCGATGTAGCGATACCCCTATAAATATTGTAAACATCAAATTTCAGAGAAATACATATAACTTAAAATCCTGAATTAATGTCCTAATCCCTTCCAATAAAAATCTACAATTTTTACAGCTAACTCATCGATATTCTCAATCAGCGGCTTTTGATTTACATCTTTGTAATTACCTACGTATAGCAAGGCTACAAAAGCATGAGCACTTAAAAGTGAGTGACCTTTAGGGATTTCACCTTCCTGCATTGCTTTATGTATTACGTGATCCAATACCTCATACATTTTATCTTCAGCGTGTTGCATTTGTTTTACGTGGTCATCTGAAAGAGATATTTTTGCATCTCTCATAAAACTCTGGATGTCAATGTTCATTGTTGCGGTTAAATGAACTTTTACAACATCAAGTAATCGCTCCTTGAGTGGCTTGCTTGTTGAAAGAAGTTTATGCATATTTTCTCTAATACGGGCCATCATTTGAATCATTGCATCCGTAAATAGATCGGCTTTTGTAGCATAGTAATAATACACCGTTGCCTTTGTGACATCGCACTCCTTTGCGACATCTTCCATAGAAATGATTTGATAACCTTTACTTAAAAACAACTTTGTAGCAATTTCAACAATTTTATCTTTTGTCGATTTTGTATTTTTATTTTGAGGGGGTCTTCCTAAAGGACGTTGTTTTTGTGCCAATATAATTCTCTCCTGACTCTTCATAATTAAAAATATTATAACACTTAAATAGTTCTTGATTAATTAACTATCCAGTATATATAATTAATCCAAAAGTTAGTAAGAAAGGTGGATTATGATGAAAAGGCATCCTCTTTATACATGGGGGAAATATGTTGGGGGACCAAAAACAAGGTGGATTACTTTCTTTGTATGGGTCTTGTTGACACTCGTTTTATCTTTTACCTGGCCAACTGTTAATACGGTTGAAGATGAGACAGCGCCTAACCTTCCGGAAACGGCTCTGTCACAAAAGGCTAGTAATATGATTAAAAAAGAGTTTCCAAATGACGCAGGAAACCCTGTGCTTATTGTTTGGCATAAAAATGAAGGTTTAGAAGCGAAGGATTTTAAGACAATTCAAGATACTTATAAAAAGCTTAGAAATTCGCCATTAAAGGGTCAAGCAACGTTACCACCTTTTGATACCATTCCACGGCAAGTGTTAGCAAAAAGTGTTTCAGAAGATGGTACGTCTCTAGTAACTCCTGTGTTTTTTGATAAAACTGCAGGGACAGATGTACTTCAAGAGAATATGAATGAACTGCAGAATATCATCAAGAATACATTGGAGGACAATCCATTCAAAAGAAAGATTTCTGACTCTGGTTTACATGTACGTCTATCAGGGCCGGTTGGTATTCAGACTGATGCAGTAAGCTTATTTAGTCAGGCCGATGTGAAATTATTAGTTGCAACTGTGTTACTTGTTTTAGTTTTGCTTATTCTTCTTTATCGCTCACCACTTTTAGCCATCTTACCTTTAATTGTAGTTGGATTTGCTTATGGGATAATTAGTCCAACTTTAGGCTTTTTAGCAGATAAAGGCTGGATTATTGCGGATGCACAAGGGATTTCGATTATGACTGTACTATTATTCGGAGCTGGTACGGATTATTGTTTATTTTTAATTTCAAGATATCGAGAGTTTCTTTTGATGGAGCAGAACAAATTTAAAGCGCTACAGCTTGCGATTAAAGAATCAGGTGGAGCTATTATTATGAGTGCTCTTACAGTTGTAGTAGGATTAGGTACTTTGTTACTTGCCCATATTGGTTCTTTTCATAGATTTGCAGTCCCATTTAGTGTGGCCGTTTTTCTGATGGGAATCGCTGCATTGACGCTTTTACCAGCATTATTAGCTATTTTAGGGAGAGTTGCTTTCTTCCCGTTCATCCCAAGAACAAAAGAAATGAATGAAGAACTTGCTAAGAAAAAAAATAAACCAATTAAGGTAAAGGAATCGAAAGGATTCTTCAGCAAAAAACTTGGGGATCTTGTTATCCGTAAACCATGGACGATTATTCTGCTAACATTATTCTTATTGGGTGGATTGGCTTCATTTGTTCCACGTATCCATTTTACGTACGATTTATTAGAATCATTTCCAAAAGATATGCCTTCACGTGAAGGGTTTGATTTGATATCTGATCATTTTTCACCTGGAGAGTTAGCCCCTGTACAGATTGTTGTTGATACAAAAGGAAAAGATATACCTGTTAAAGCAGAATTAGCAAAACTTTCTTTTTTAGATCAAGTAACAGAACCAGTAAAAGGGAAACAGAACAATCAATTACAAATGTATGAAGTTTCATTAAAAGATAATCCGTATTCTATTGAGGGGATGAATAAAATTCCTGAATTAAGAAAAAGTTTGAAGGAGGTCATGAAAAATGCTGAGATAAGTCAGGCCGAGAACCACATATGGATTGGAGGAGAAACGGCTACATTATACGATACAAAACAAACGACTGAACGGGATCAACGTATAATTATCCCTGTTATGATCGGAATTATTGCATTATTATTGCTTGTTTACCTGCGTTCTGTTGTAGCAATGATCTACCTAATTGTAACAGTTGTCTTATCATACTTCTCTGCATTAGGGGCGGGATGGTTACTACTTCACTATGGTATGGATGCTCCCGCAATACAGGGAACAATTCCCCTATATGCATTTGTTTTCTTGGTAGCGTTAGGAGAGGACTATAACATATTTATGGTTTCTGAAATATGGAAAAATAAAAGAAGCCAACCACACCTTGAAGCAGTCAAAAACGGGGTGGCTCAAACAGGTAGTGTTATTACGTCTGCTGGTTTAATCTTAGCAGGAACATTTGCTGTATTAGCTGCTTTACCAATCCAAGTACTTGTTCAATTTGGTATTGTTACAGCAATAGGAGTACTACTGGATACATTTATAGTAAGACCTCTTCTTGTCCCTGCAATTACAGTTGTTTTAGGTCGTTCCGCTTTTTGGCCAGGGAGTATTTGGAGGAAGAGAGAAGGAACAAAAGTAGATGCTTCATAACATAATGACAGGAAACTAATGCCCTTGCTGCAGCAAGGGTCTTTTATTTCTCTTTTTCCGTTATTGTAGGTACATAAGAGAGAGGACAGGTGAAATAGATTGAATCTAGAAAATAAAGAAGCAAACATATTGATTTTCAGGAGAATATAACTATAATAAGAACAAAAGGGGTAAGCGCTTACCTTTGTGGATTAGAAGCATTATCACCTAGAACTGCAATTCCTCTCTATGTATAACTACCAGTGAAGAAAGGCAGCCTGGTATGGTAAGGATGGGAGAAAAACATGAAACTAACTATTTATACAGTAGCACAAGAAGCAGGAGTATCTATCGCAACGGTATCAAAGGTTATTAACAATACAGGACGGATTAGTGAAAAAACGAGACAAAAAGTGTTAAAGACAATGGAACGTTTGAATTATCACCCTAGTACTGTAGCATCTGCCTTAACTGGAAAAGGGACAAAAAACATTGGCTTGCTAGTTCCAGATGTTGCGAACCCGTTCTTTGCTGAGATTACGCGAAGTATTGAAGATTATAGCAATTCATTAGATTATAGTGTCATGATATGCAGTACAGATAATAAAAGCGAGAGAGAAAGGAAATACGTTTCTCTTTTGCTCAGGCAGAAAATTGATGGCATTATCCTTGCTTCCAACTTTCAAAATGAAGAGCTTATTCAGGAGCTGCTTGATAAAAAGGTTCCAATTGTATTACTGGCGCAAGAAGTTCCTAGTATGTCTATTGCTTCGGTAACAATAGATGACTTTAAAGGGGGCTCCATTGCGATGCAGCATCTTTTGTCGCTGGGGCATAGAAACATCGGGATTATCACTGAAAATAATAGAAGCGGTAAAAAGAGGCTGCATGCTTATAGACAGATGTTAGAGGAATATGGTGTTGAGGTTAATGAATCTTACATTATGAAGTGTGAAGCAAGTATATCAGACGGGGCTTATTATGGAGAAAAATTGCTGCGGCATCCTTCTAGACCAACTGCTATTTTTGCCTGCAATGACATGATTGCTCTTGGAGTAATGACAGCTGCACGCAACGCAGGGATATCTATTCCAGATGAGCTATCGGTTATAGGGTTTGATAATACGATCATGTCGACAGTGACAGTACCGTTGTTAACGACAGTTTCTCAGCCGATAAGAGAGATGGGAAGGAAAACAGTACAGCTATTAATGGAAGATATCGAAAAAGGGGATGCTTTTAAGCAATCTATTTTATACTCTCCAGAGCTCGTGGTTCGACAATCTACCGCTCTGCAGAAGCAGTGAGAAGATGGATAAAATAAATATGGAAAAGAAAAGCACCTCTTAATTTAAGCCATTGGCATACGAATTAAGAGGTGTTTTTGTTACCTTTGAATATAAAGATCTACTTACTTGTGTGGCATTAACACTGTCCTTGTAGTAAAAGAAGGTGAAGTGTGTGCAAAACTTCTTATTGGTCACTATGAAACAGCCTTTTGGCCGTTTGCAAATCCAGCTCCTGTACCACCTTTTTCTTGTGAAGGAGTAAGGAAGCTAGTTAAGAATGCGCCAACAAAATATAGGCCGGCAAAAATCCACATGACGCCTCCTACACCTAATGTTCCGATGAAAACGGTAACAACTAGTGGTCCAACGAAAGCCGCTAATCCAGAACCTAAGTTTAGTACAGACATGGCAGCTCCTTTATCATTTGGAGCTAAGGAAGGTACTAATGCTGTAAGAGGTACATAACCAGCTAATGTCGCTCCATAGCAGCACGCTACAATCATCATAATCCAATAGTTATGTCCTACAAGCTGCGGTACATAATAAAGCGCAAGTGTTACAATACCGGAACCAACGCAACCAAACCACTTAATTGTGTTAACCCAGCCCATTTTATCTCCAACAATTCCAAAAATAATATTACAAACCATGTTTACAAAAAATAAAGTTCCCCAAATTTGCAGCCATTCGCTTACAGTGAAATTAAACTTTGTCATATAGGTAGGCAAGAACACAACAAATCCAAATTGAGCAGCAGAGTTAATAATTTTAACTATCCCACCTATACCAACTCTTGGATTCTCAAACGCAATTGTAATTCCTTTAAGCAATTCTTTCCCTTTGTTATCGCTTACTTTTTGTACCTCAAACTTGTCTTTATTCATGATGATAGAAAATACTCCACCTGCAACAACAAAAATTAATGCGCTCCATAAAGTCGCAATTTCCCCAATCTTAGGAACCATAAAGCTAGAATAAAAGGCCCCGATAACACTTAAACCAAGCTGAAAAACAAACCAGTACCAGCCTACAGCCTTAGAGAGTATTTCCTGAGGGGTACGGTATGAGACCCATACTAAGAAGGAATAAGCAAACAAAGGATAACCCAATCCTCTTAAAGCATAACATGACAAGATAACAGCATAATTCATGCTAGGAATCCCAAAACCAAT
Source organism: Bacillus sp. OTU530 (assembly GCF_038440375.1). Lineage (NCBI taxonomy): Bacteria > Bacillati > Bacillota > Bacilli > Caryophanales > Bacillaceae > Bacillus > Bacillus sp. OTU530. The sequence continues at coordinate 18,901 of NZ_JASATP010000032.1, read as the reverse complement.
AAATCCAATTGAGCCTATAATAAAGGCAGCTAATCCAAACGTCATTGCACGTCTTGGACCCCACATCTGTACAAATACTCCTGAGAACCAAGCAGAAACAGATACAGTAATTCCATAGACAGTAAATAATAAGCCGGATTGTTTCATCGTTAAGCCTTGTTCAACGAGATAAGGTGATAGCCACCCTTGTTCCAAGCCATCGCCAATCATAAAAACAATGATCCCGATATAGCCCCACAGTAAATGTGAAGGAATCCCAATTTTGTCTAAAGCAGTTTGTTTCGGTGTAAGCATATTCATTTTTTCCACCACCATTAATTATTTTGGTTAATTACAATTGGGGTAAGCGCTTAATCATTTCTAGGAAAGAGTATACGCTTACACCAAGGGGGACGTCAATAGTTTTTATTTTTATGAGTTGATAATCTACTATTTTTAAACGATTCAATTGATTGCCATAATATGAAGAAAAAATTTATCCGTTTGTAAGCTTCTGAGTAGCTATATATGATAAAAAGAGCATGGTTGCTGTGTTTATTCTTCATACGATCTAACAGAAGCATGCATGAATGAACAGATTTGAAGTGCTTGAAAAAATAAAAAAACATTTGCACTTTTTAGATGAGCGTGTATAATGAAATCAAGGAAAGCGCTTAACCTATTTTCCTTACTTTTAAGACAATAAAGCTTGTAATGTAGCATAGAATTGCAATTTTCTTTCTTTTTTTACCAATCAAAGAAAACGCTTTATTTTAGTGGGAATCAATAGTGTACACATAGTTGCTGCACAGGATCCTACATAAGGAATCTGATATTCCCTTCCTATGCAGACGGTTACGTTTATCTAGCACTGTAGGAAAGTATAAATTTCCAGCTAGAAGCGAATTCGACGTAGTCGGAAATTTTAGGAATACAGTATAAGTGCAACTACGCCTCTGTCTTCGCCTAAGAGCGGGCTCGCCAATCGGCAAGTTTTCTTTATCTTTTCTTAAATTTTTCATAAAAAGGAGAATTCATATGAGTTTAATTACATTAGGAATTATTGGTGCAGGACGTATTGGAAGATTACATGTAGATAACCTTTTATCAGTTCCGCAAGTAAAAATTAAAGCGGTTTCGGATGTAGTTGTAGATCATTTACAGGAATGGGCTGCTAGCAAAGGGATTTCCGTTTTAACAACGAATTACCAGGATTTATTGGGAGACCCTGAAATTGATGCAGTATTTATTTGCTCTCCAACAAGCACGCATGCGCAAATCATTCAAGAGGCAGCTCGTGCGAAGAAGCATATTTTCTGTGAAAAGCCAGTTAGCTTCTCTGCGGAGCAGACAATTGAAGCATTACGTGTAGTAGAAGAAGAGGGCGTACTATTACAGGTTGGTTTTAACCGCCGCTTCGATCCAAATTTCAAAAAGGTACGTGATCTTGTGCAGCAAGGGGAAATCGGCCAGCCTCATATTCTGAAAATTACATCTAGAGACCCGCAGCCACCAGGTGTTGATTATATTCTGAATTCAGGTGGATTGTTCATGGACATGATGATTCATGACTTTGATATGGCACGCTATGTAATGGATAGTGAAGTAGTAGAAGTGTCTGCTCAAGGAGCGGTTTTAGTTGATCCTGCGATTGGGGAAGCAGGAGATATCGATACTGCTATTGTTACATTGAAGTTTGCAAATGGTGCCATTGGAGTAATTGATAATAGCCGTCAAGCTGTATATGGATATGATCAGCGTGTGGAAATCTTTGGGGCAAAAGGAGCAGCAACAGCTGATAACTGTCGCCCGACAACTGTAGAAGTATCTACAGTGGATGGTGTAGTAAAAGATAAGCCATTGTATTTTTTCCTTGAACGCTATACACAAGCATATATCGAGGAAGTAACTCAGTTTGTGAAATCAATCGCTGAAAATCAAGCTGTAATTTGCAGTGGAAATGATGGGCTTCAAGCAGAGCGTATTGCAAAGGCGGCGAAGGAGTCTTTACTCAAGGGTCAGCCAGTTAAGATTGACCATGCGGAAAATGAGCTTATAGCAAATTAAATCGTTTATGTAAATCGATTTCTAATAAGAGCGTAAGGGAGAAAGTGGACATGTTTAAAGAAAATACAATCAAACTTGGGATCGCTCCAATTGCTTGGACAAATGATGATCTTCCAGGGCTTGGCGGCGAGAATACATTTGAGCAGTGCGTAAGCGAAATGGCGTTAGCAGGATTCACTGGCAGTGAAGTAGGAAATAAGTATCCGCGTAATACAGAGGTATTGAAAAAGGCGTTATCGCTTCGGGGATTGCAAATCGCAAGCGCTTGGTTTAGCGCGTTTTTAACAACAAAGCCCCTAGAGGAAACAGTGGAAGCTTTCATCGAACACCGCGATTTCTTACATGCGATGGGTGCGAAGGTTATCGTTGTATCGGAGCAAGGCAAAAGCGTGCAAGGTCAAACGGTGCCTGTTTACAAAGCAAAGCCTGTCTTTACAGAAGAAGAGTGGAAGCTGTTGGTAGATGGCTTGCATCGCCTTGGTGAGCTGGCTGCAGAGAAGGATATGGATATTGTATTCCACCACCATATGGGAACAGGGATTCAAACAACAGAAGAAATTGATAAGTTGATGGAGCTAACAGATCCAAAGCTTGTTTCCTTGTTGTTTGATACAGGACATCTCGTATTTTCAGGAGAGGATCCAATTCATGTACTGAAAAAGCACCTGCCTCGCATTAAGCATGTGCATTTAAAAGACATCCGCCCGGAAGTGGTCACTCGCGTGAAGGAAGAGGATTTAAGCTTTTTGCAGGCAGTAAAAGCAGGTGCTTTCACTGTTCCAGGTGATGGTGGTATCGAGTTTGATGAAGTGTTTACAACGCTTGCGGCTTCTGATTATACAGGCTGGTTTGTTGTAGAGGCTGAGCAGGATCCGGCAGTAGCGAATCCTCTTGAATACGCGTTGAAAGCCCGCCGTTATATTCACGAAAAAACAGGGCTGTAATCGTATCGAAACATAAATAGATGAGGTTCCATCTGCAGGATTATGGGTAAAGATTTAACGATTCGGTGGCATAATCTCAGTAGTTGGTTATGAAGCGTTCCTCATGTATTAACACATACTAGCCTACACAATTCCAATCCATTAGGCACAGGAAAAAGACGGAAGGGTCTAAGTGCAATAACACCAAACCTTTCGTCTTTTTATTTTTGCACTTTAAGAAAATATAAATTTCTAGCTGGAAGATAATTCGACGTAGTTAGAAATTTTAGGAACAAAGTATAAGTGCAACTACGCCTCTGTCTTCGCCCAAAAGCAGGCTTGCCAATCGGCGAGTTTTCTTTAGTAAACAGTAGTGAAATATGTAAAGCTCATTCCTTAGAAAAGACAATCATAAATGAAAAGCTGTTAGAATAGAAAAAAGTTAAAATAATCCCATTTGACTGTTAAAATGATTCCTTGTTACTATTAGGAAAGACAATGAATGAAGTCGATATTTGATAATCGTATTTATTTTATCAATGATGTTCATTGCTTGTAGAAAGAACTTAGGATTGGTGGCACAAATGGAATTAAGTCAAAACAAACCATTGATAGCAAATTGGTTGTCCTTAACCAATATCCAAATGAAAATCACGAATGAATTAGAAGGTATACTTCAAGAGAAGCATAAACTATCTTTGAAAGAGTTTTATGTGCTTTTATTTTTATCGGAAGCTCCTGAGAAAAAATTAAAATTGCAACAGCTTCAGAATATGGTTGGTTTGAGTCAAAGCGCCATGTCAAGATTAGTAAGCCGATTTGAGGCAAAGGACTGCGGAGCATTAAAAAGGCATATTTGCGTAGATGATCGCAGAGCCATCTTCACATCCTTAACAGCTGAGGGAGAAGAAGAACTAAAAAAAGCGTCCGTTACGTTTAATCAAGTCCTTGAGAAGGCTTTTGCTCAAGAAACAATTCAGGAAGAGCTGCAACGATTGATTCGTCAATTACAATCTTGATGGAACTTGTTATATCCGGCTGTGGGCGGGAAAATGAGATTCCATCTTTTTGGGTTGAATTCATTAAACTTGACGGAGTATTTGTTACATGTTAATTTGTATGCATGTGCATGCATAATATTGTTACTGACGTAATTTACATAATATTTATGCCTGTCCTTGGCGTTGTGAAACATCAGTGTTGGAATCGGAAATGTACTGACTCTTATGGAGAAGTACGGGTGCAAAATTTTTTGTTATAGGAGAGAGAAATTAAATTACTATAGGAAAAGGAGTTTTATCATGGAACATTGATTTACCCCTTATCAGTTAAAAGGAATAGACGGATAACCGAGGAATAGGGAAAATCAAGAGCCAGTGTCTTTTACACTGTAAGAAAGTATAAATTTCTAGCTGGCGGACAATTCGACGTAGTGAGAAATTTTAGGAATACAGTATAAGTAGGGCTGCGCCTCTGTCTTCGCCCAAGAGCAGGGCTCGCCAATCGGCGAGTTATGATACGGCTTCTTGATTTTCAATGCTGTTGGCCAACACGTTGAAACCTTGCAATAGGGTTAAGTGAAGTAGATAAAGTGTTTTAAAGTTTTATAGAAAATGAATGTTTCGACAGAAAGGTGAGAAAGGCTTGAAAAATCTAACAAAAACCAAACGACTGCAGCTTGCTTTACTTTTAGGATCGCTTGGACTTTTAGGTCCTTTTACAATAGATACGTATTTGCCTGCATTCCCTACTATTGTTAAAGAATATCATACGAGTGCTTCCTTAGTACAAATTAGTTTAACGACATGCCTTTTAGGCTTGGGATTGGGGCAATTGATTATTGGTCCAATGAGTGATGTTCAAGGACGACGTAAGCCATTGCTTAGTTTTCTTATTTTGTATTTATTAGCTTCGCTAACATGTGCATTTGCACCAAATATTTATACCTTTATCGGTGCTCGTTTTATACAAGGCTTTGCGGCGGCTGGCGGACTCGTTATTTCCAGGGCGGTTGTTCGCGATGTTTATAGCGGAAGGGAATTGACTAAGTTCTTCGCTTTATTGATGCTAGTAGGGAATCTTGGACCAATTGTTGCACCAATTGCTGGCGGCAGTATCCTTGCTTTTACAAATTGGACAGGGGTTTTCATTGTATTGGCTTGTATTGGCTTACTATTATTTTTGACTATTTCATGGAATTTGGAAGAGACATTGCCAAAGGAAAAACGTATCCCAAGTGACTTTTCGCAAATATTGAAAAACTTCGGTTCTTTATTAAAGGACCGTCAGTTCGCAGGCTATGCTCTTACACAAGGCTTTATTATTGCAGGAATCTTTGCTTATGTATCGGGTATCCCTTTTGTGTATCAGAATATTTATGGGGTGTCTCCACAAGAATTTAGTCTATTATTTGGAATCAATGGTATTGCTTTAATTATTGGAAGTCAGCTAGTTGGCCGCTTTACAGATGTTATTTCAGAGAGAGCTTTTTTAAAGATAGGATTAATGATTTCTAATGTGGCAGGGGCTGTGCTATTAGTCGCTTTTCTTTTAAAAGCACCGCTATTAGTTATTGTTGTTCCTATATTCTTTTTGGTAGCTTCTATCGGAATTATTGCTACAACATCTTTTTCGTTAGCGATGGAGACACAAGGACATATTGCGGGAAGTGCTTCTGCACTATTAGGTCTATTGCCATTTATACTAGGTTCATTAACTGCTCCACTTGTGGGAATAGCCGGAGAGTATACAGCTATTCCAATGGGTGTCGTTATTTTATCAGCAAGTCTTATGGCTCTTCTCTCCTATTATGGATTGGTCCGAAGAAATTTGGCGTATAAACTTCAAGATAGTACACGGAATCTCTGAATTTTAACTGTAAATGCACGATGCTCTGGCCCAAATAATTTCTATATGAATTCAATCTCACTCCGGACAGTCTTCACTCCTTGTTGAAGCTGTCTTTTTACTTTACATTGTAAGAAAGTATAAATTTCCAGCTAGAAGTGAATCCGACGTAGTGGGAAATTTTAGGGATACAGTATAAGTGCAACTACGCCTCTGTCTTCGCCCAAAGGCAGGGCTCGCCAGTCGGCCAGTTTTCTTTAACGTACATTGCATGGTCTATCCAAGAATCATTTGTTATCTTAAGAGACCTTCAATTCAGATTGGTGCTGCAATCTTGACAATTAAAATTAAAAAAACTAAAATAGACCAGTCACCATATTTTTGAGATTAGCTTTCCTGCCCCTTTGGAGGTGTATATTGTATGAATGATAAAAATGCCAAAAGAGAAACGCGCGACAAAATCATTAAAACTGCATCGCGGCTTTTTCAACTACAAGGGTACCATGCTACTGGATTAAATCAGATCCTAACTGAAAGTGAAACACCTAAAGGCTCTCTTTATTATCACTTTCCAAATGGAAAAGAACAGCTAGCAATAGAAGCTGTAAATAACATGAAAGACTTTGTTCAAGCTAAAACAGAGAAAATTTTCAAAGAGATTGCAGAGCCTGATAAAGCGATTCAATTTTCTATTACTGAGGTTGCGAAGGAATTCAATAAGGTTGAAGATATTACAGGTTTTCCTGTCGGCTTATTAGCAGCTGAAACAGCATTAATGAGCGAGCCGTTACGAAAGGCTTGTCAGCAAGCCTTCGAAACTTGGGAAGATACGTACACTAAAAAACTGATTCAAGGTGGATTTCCTGAAGAAACAGCAAAGGAATTAGGCATGGTGATTAATTCAATGATTGAGGGGGGCATCCTTCGTTCTTTAACAAATAAGGATAGCACACCGCTCCTTCTGATCGCCAAGCAAATTCCGATTTTACTGAAGAAGTAAGTAGAAATAGCCAAAATGCTATTTCTCTAATATTAATATAGAGACTGGTCTAATTTTAAAAGTCTCGAAAGGGGATAATATGGAAGCAAATATACTTTCAAAGCAAGTAGAAGTCAAAGAGATTAGAGTATTGCCTATCATGGTTTCTTTACTCGTTAGCGGCTTTATCGGCATGTTTAGTGAGACAGCATTAAATATGGCTTTAAGCGATTTGATGAAGGAGCTTCAAGTCACGGCGGCAACGGTTCAGTGGTTAACTACCGGTTATTTATTGGTGCTAGGTATTTTAGTTCCTGTTTCAGGACTTCTTCTTCAGTGGTTTACTACTAGACAGCTCTTTACAGCAACATTATGCTTTTCAATTTTAGGGACAGTTATTGCCGCTATAGCTCCTAACTTTTCCTTTTTGCTCTTGGCACGGGTTATTCAAGCAGTTGGCACAGGGTTGCTCTTACCTTTAATGTTCAATACTATTTTAGTGATTTTTCCACCCCATAAGCGCGGGGCTGCGATGGGAACGATTGGTCTTGTTATTATGTTTGCTCCAGCTATCGGACCAACTATTTCCGGATTGGTTGTCGAGCATCTTAACTGGCATTGGATCTTTTGGATTTCCCTTCCTTTCCTGTTATTTGCACTTGTTTTTGGAATGACTTATATGCAAAATGTATCCACTATTACAAAACCTAAAATTGATCCTTTATCCATCCTATTATCGACGATTGGCTTCGGCGGCATTGTCTTTGGCTTCAGTAATGCAGGGGAGGGGGCCGGTGGCTGGACAAGTCCAACTGTCATTATTTCTTTAATTGCAGGTTTAATCTCGCTCCTTCTTTTTACAATTCGTCAATTGTCTATGGAGCGGCCGATGATTAATTTAAGGGTCTTTAAGTACCCTATGTTTACAATGGGACTATTGATGGTATTTATCTGTATGATGGTGATTTTGTCTTCAATGCTGCTCCTGCCGATGTATTTACAGGGAGGTCTTGCTTTATCTGGATTTATCGCTGGGTTATTACTATTGCCAGGCGGTATTATTAACGGCTTAATGTCACCACTTACAGGACGCTTGTTTGATAAATATGGACCAAGATGGCTTGTCATTCCAGGATTTATCCTAGTTTCTATTATTCTCTGGTTCTTCTCGGATGTAACAACTACGTCTACCGTTATGACAATTATTGTATTGCATACTTGTTTAATGATTGGTATCTCCATGATTATGATGCCGGCGCAAACAAATGGATTAAACCAATTGCCTCGAGAGCTTTACCCAGATGGAACAGCCATTATGAATACCCTTCAGCAAATAGCTGGTGCAATTGGTACTGCGGTAGCGGTAAGTATTATGGCGGCAGGTCAACACGACTACTTACAGAACGCCAAGGAGCCTGCAAATCCCGCTATCATACCGAATGCGTTAACTGCAGGAGTTCAACAGGCATTTGTTTTTGCGATGATAGTTGCGCTTGTTGGTCTTGTTTGTGCTTTGTTTATCAAACGCGTAAAGGTCAAACATTAAATCAAAATCTTATGTAATTCAAAGGAAGAATAGCCATTGATGAAAAGGTCTGTGGAAAAGCAGCTTACTCCACAGACCTTTTGAATTTTGTAAAAAGGGGCAGGTTCTAGATTTTCAGCGGTTTATCCTTAAACTGCTTTGGCGTCACACCTATAAACTTTTTAAAAACCTTCGTAAAATGACTTTGATCGTGAAAATTCAGCATGCTGTAGATTTCTGCTAAAGAATGATTGGTAAGCGTCATTAAGTTCTTTGCTTCCTCAACTCTTTCACGCTGAATGTACTCACTGATAGAAATCCCAACTTCTTTTTTAAAGAGACTAGATATATACCTCGGATTCATACCTGTTACGTTAGCGAGATCAGCAAGCGTAATTTCTTCATAGAGATGTGTGAAAATATAGCTTTGGCAAAGATGGATCGGTTTTGAATACTTTTGCCTTTGAACATTTTGTACACGTTCTGTAAAGTCATATAGGGCATCCTCTAATAAATGATCTACGTCTTTACTGGTTGTTAGCTCCTCAATATTTTGGATATAGAAGTCACTTAATGTATAAGCGGCTTCAGGATATAATCCGCCTTCCATCGCAGCTCTGGTAATGAGTGTAATGCTTGTGATTGCCAGGTTTTTCTGGCTGCGCAATTGGCTTTTTTTAGAAAGAGTTCCGAAGCCGCCTTCTTCGGCAGCAGATCTCCAATGCTTAATTACTTCCTCCTTACGTCCCTCCTTTACAAATTGCATAATTCTTTTTTCATATATAGGATCATGATGAAAGAATGTATTTTGTCGTCTCTCTGCAATAGCTAAATCAGGATTTTCCATCTCAACTTGTGGTCTGTCCAAGGTTTTATTATGTTGAAGAATCATGGGAATATCCAATTGTTCTTTGTAAATCATGTAGTAGAGAAGCATGCTTATATGTATAAATCTTAGGCTGTTTAAAACGGGAAGGGATTGGTAATAGTGGATGACGCTGTGCTGCTCTTTATGTAAATGAAAGTCATTTATAAGCCCTTTTATCATTACTTCTGATAGCGGAGAGGACAGGGTAGGTCCCATCATAATAACTCCTTGAAATCCGTCATTGTCCTTTAAACAAATAGAAAAAAAGCTCTCTAGATAATTTGTTGTTCGGAATATAGGGAATTGCTGCGGGTCATCTGGATGGAAGAGCTGTTGAATTATACCTTGTTTTGATGCATACAAAGGATGGTGCACATAGTTAGAGGAGAATTCGAGCACGATTTCTCCGTTCGAATCCAGAAAGAAAATCGGTATTTTGTATGTTTCGTACATAAGCTTACAAATATATTCTAAATCCTTTACAGCAGGAATCATATTCATATAGTGAAAACCTTCTTTCTAATGAAAAATAAAAAATTGACGAAGGATACTAAATTTCTGACTATTATACCATAAATGAAAATTAGAAAAAGCTATAATCAACTTAAGGAAAAAGATAGCGCTTACTAAAAGCGTTACCGATTGGAGGATTATCATGACTAGAGATATACAAGCACTCATTTCACAAATGACATTAGAAGAAAAAGCAGGTCTTTGTTCAGGATTAGATTTTTGGAATTTAAAAGGAATTGAGAGATTGGGTATTCCATCCATCATGGTAACAGACGGACCGCATGGACTTCGGAAGCAGAAACAAGGAGCTGACCATCTAGGTCTTTTTGATAGCGTTCCAGCAACATGCTTCCCATCTGCCGCAGGAATGGCGAGCTCTTGGAATCGCGACTTGATTGAGCGTGTTGGTGTTGCGTTAGGAGAAGAATGTCAGGCGGAGGATGTAGCTGTTCTGCTTGGGCCTGGCGCAAATATTAAACGGTCACCATTATGCGGAAGAAACTTTGAATATTTTTCTGAAGATCCATATTTATCTTCTGAAATGGCAGCAAATCATATTAAAGGTGTGCAAAGCCAAGGGGTTGGAACATCTCTTAAGCACTTTGCGGCAAATAACCAAGAGCATCGCAGAATGTCTACAGATGCGATTGTCGATGAAAGAACACTTAGAGAAATTTATTTAGCTAGCTTTGAAGGTGCGGTGAAGCAATCACAGCCATGGACGGTGATGTGCTCCTATAATAAGGTAAATGGTGAATTCGCATCCGAAAATTCTTATTTATTAACGGATATTTTAAAGGAAGAATGGGGTTTTGAAGGCTTTGTTGTGTCCGATTGGGGTGCAGTGAATGAGCGCGCGGCAGGCTTGGAGGCTGGTTTAGAGCTGGAAATGCCGACAAGCGGCGGGATTGGCGATCAAAAGATTGTAAATGCGGTAAAAAACGGTGAGCTATCTGAGGAGAGGCTAGATCGTGCTGTGGAAAGAATATTACGAATCATTTTTATGGCAGTGGATCATAAACAGGAAAACGCAGCTTATGATCAAGAGGCGCACCATCAGCTTGCTAGAGAGGTAGCTAGAGAAAGTATGGTACTACTGAAAAATGAAGCTAATATTCTTCCGCTCAAAAAAGCGGGGACAGTGGCGGTGATTGGAGAATTTGCGAAGAAGCCAAGATATCAAGGCGGTGGCAGCTCTCATATTAAACCGACCAAGCTTGAAAATATTCTAGAAGAAATTCAAAAAACAGCTGGCAGCAGCACGAACGTATTATATGCGGACGGATATAGCTTAACGAGTGATGCGATTGATGCAGCATTGCTGGAGGAAGCAAAGAGAGCAGCTGCTGCGGCGGAGACAGTGATTTTATTTGTAGGTCTTCCTGATCGTTACGAATCAGAAGGGTATGATCGTCAGCATCTGCGTATGCCGGATAATCATCTTGCTTTGTTGAATGCGGTAGCGGAGGTTAATGAAAATATTGTTGTTGTTCTAAGCAATGGTTCACCAATTGAAATGCCATGGCTCCCTAAAGCAAAAGGTGTGCTTGAAGGTTATTTAGGCGGGCAAGCGTTAGGCGGTGCAATTGCGGATCTATTATTTGGCGATACAAATCCAAGTGGAAAATTAGCTGAAACTTTCCCGCAGCAGCTAAGCGATAACCCATCCTTCTTACACTTCCCTGGAGAAGGAGATAAAGTAGAGTATAAGGAAGGCATTTTTGTTGGATATCGTTACTATGATGCAAAGGGTGTGGAACCTTTATTCCCATTTGGTTATGGATTAAGCTATACAACATTTGAATACAGCAATCTTTCTATTGATAAAAAGGAATTGAAGGATACAGATGCAGTGACAGTCCGTGTAAACGTGAAAAATACAGGAGCTGTTGCCGGACAAGAAATCGTCCAGCTATATGTAAAGGATATCCAAAGCAGTGTGGTAAGACCTGAAAAAGAACTGAAGGGCTTTGAGAAGGTTGCACTGCAGCCAAGCGAGGAAAAAACGGTTGTATTCACATTAGATAAACGAGCATTTGCATATTACAATGTGGACCTCGAGGATTGGCATGTGGAAACAGGGGAATTTGGAATTCTAATAGGAGCATCTTCTCAGGACATTCGCCTACATGACAGCGTTGTTGTTGAATCTACCGTTTCGGTTCACAAGCCAATTCACAGAAATACGCTTGTTGGTGATTTGTTAGCCGATCCGCTGCTTGCACCGTTAGCGAAAGAACTACTTGCAAAAGCAAACGAGCATAATCCACTTATGAGCGCAGGCCCTGAAGATGAACATGCTTCGGATATGTTTGAAGCGATGATGAGATACCTGCCGCTTCGTGCACTTTCGAACTTCAGCGGCGGTATGTTTACAGAGGAAGCGATGGCCGATATGATCCATCAGTTGAATGAAAAACAGGAGAAATTAGCTGTTGTTCAATCTATCTAGAAATTCCTTTTTACACTACTTACTGGCATAAGACGTGAATATGTTGAAAAGGCAGTGTTGAAGCTTTAATAGATAGATGATGTAAATATAAAGTGGTAAAACAAGCTGAAACACAACATTATAATCTTTACAACATCTTAATCAATCATGACAAAAGCCGATTCTTCCTTGCTTAGCGTAGGAAAAATCGGCTTGTTGTGCGTCAGCAATATCAGTAAATCCTTTATTAGGTATTATGGGGAAATTTACACCAATTAAAAAGGAAATACAAAAAAAACAGACATAAACCAAAAAATAGATACTTATCAAAAAAAATGAAAACACTTACAATTGTTAAGGGGCCATTAAGTTCTATTGCGCATGACAGAGAATATACGATTATTCACAAGATTTTCAGATACATCGAGTTAGCTTTTCATTACAAGTTTAGGCTTCTTACACTTTAAGAAAGGATAAATTTCTAGCTGGGAGACCATTCGACGTAGTGAGAAATTTTAGGAAGAAAGTATAAGTAGGGCTATACCTCTGTCTTCGCCCAAGGGCAGGGCTCGCCAGTCGGCGAATTTTCTTTAAGGAATCAAAAAGCCGCGAGTATAAAGAGAATAAATACTCATGGCTTTTTTGTATTGGAGTAGAAGTGTATGATAGTAGCAATGTAAACGAGTATACTAAGAAAATATTGGTTATCACTACAGTGGTTAACCTTTTGTAAAAGGCAGGTTGTACAATGAAGCAACGATTTCAAAAGCGACTGTTACGATTTAAAAACGAAAAAATTAGATACAAGTATTTTACTTTTTTGATTGGCTTGACTATTCCGCCCTTATTTTTGCTTGGATTCCTTTCCTACAATATTGCTAAGGATGCCTTGCTGCAAAACCAAATGGAGTCAACGCAAAATCATCTTCAAACATCAAGTGAGGTTGCAGATTTATTATTTCGCAATGTCATCAATATGGAGCGTCTCATTTCATGGAACAAGGATGTTCATCAACAATTAAAGGAGAGTGCACAAGCCCAAGGTGACGAACAAAATGTTCTTGGCGAGAGTACAACGAAACGTATCCAGAATCTAATTGCCAGCTATCTAATTGATACACAGGATATTGATTCTATTTGCTTGTTTGATGTGCAAAATCATTCGGTATGCTATGGAAATTCGAACAGTACGGGGATATATGGAACTGGGGGCGTACATGGAGAAATTTCTCTCAATGATTGGTATCAAAAGAGCGCAAAGGCGAATGGAAAAGCAGTATTTTTTGGCTACAATGTCCTAACAGGAAGCGGGTTCGGCAGCACATTTTCCTCGGTGAAGCTATTAAAAGATCCTGAACAATTATTTAATCCGGTGACGACGGGATTGTTAGTTATAAATATTAAAAAATCTATGTTTTCAAGGGTATTTAAGGAGAGTGAGGACAGTTCATTTGTTGTGCTGGATGCTTCTAATGATAAGGTACAAGCGATCTATAATTATCCTCCATCGTTTGAGATTAAGGACAGTCTTGGGAAAAGTACCACAGAAACCTTTGCGAAGCTGCAGAAGAAAGGATATCTTGTAAGCAGTGATATCAATCAGACAACAGGTTGGACATTTGCGCAAGTTACGAAGGAAAATAAACTGCTTAAGCAATCGAACCGGATTGGAATTGTAACGGCTTCCATTTCCCTCTTTATTGCTTTCATTTCTTTATTTTTCTCATTTATGGTATCTGGGACGATCGCTCGTCCTTTATTACAGCTCAGAAATATGGCAATGGATTGGACGAGAAACTTATGGAATTCAAATGAGGAGCCTCATTCAGATGATATAGGTGTAATTGGGCGAACATTTGAGCGAATTACGGTTGAAAATAAAGAACTGAATGAACGGCTGATCAGTGCTCAATTGAAAGAAAGAGAGGCAGAGCTCAGAGCATTGCAAGCGCAGATTAAGCCGCATTTTTTATACAATACACTAGATTCAATGTATTGGATGGCCATTTTACAGAACAATCATGACCTTGCCAAAATGGCAGTGGCGCTGTCACAAAGCTTCAAATTGAGCTTAAATAATGGGAAGGATATGATTTTGGTGTCACAGGAATTAGAGCATATCCAGCATTATATGACGATTCAAAATATGCGCTATCATAATCGATTTCAGTATATTGAGGATGTTGATCCATCTTTAATGAATAAGGAAATGCTTAAGCTGCTGCTGCAGCCACTCGTGGAGAACGCAATTTATCATGGATTGGAGCCGAAGGTCGGAGAGGGAAGCATTCATGTAACAGGCAGAACTGAGGACGGTTGGATTGCTTTTACCGTTAAGGATGACGGTGTTGGGATAGAGGATATGAATGCGATCGAGCAAGGATACGGCTTACGCAATGTCCAAGAACGGCTGCAGCTATGCTATGGAAATGATAGTGAATTAAATATTTCAAGCGTAGTAGGTGAGGGAACGAGCGTTGAAATTCGCTTCCGAGAAGATGCGAGGGGGGAATAAAATATGCTAAAGGCAGTAATTTTTGACGACGAATATATTGTACTGCAGGGACTGCAGGCAATGATTGACTGGTCAAAATACGGAATTGAGCTAGTAGGTACAGCGACCGATGGAAATGCCGCGTGGAGCTTGTTTGAAGCGCATCGTCCTGATATTGTGTTTACCGACATTCGTATGCCTGGTATGGACGGCTTACAGGTGATTGAAAAGATATTAGCTGCAGCACCTGATACCATGTGCATTGTATTTAGCGGCTTTAATGAATTTGAATATGTAAAGCGCGCTCTTAAATTAGGCGTGGCTGATTATTTAGAAAAGCCGATTACAATCCCGATGATTGAGGATGCGATCACAAAAACCATCGAAAGAATAGAACGGGAGAAAGCGGTTTCCTCGTTACAGCTGAAATGGGAGGACAGCAGACAGGAACTCTTGGAGAAGGCAACGTTAGATTTGCTTCTTCGCGGCGAGGAGGCAGAAGCGAAGTGGCGCGATTCTTTTGGGGAAAAAGCGGACGAGGTTACAGGTGTAACTGTTATTGCTCTCTCTAGAGATGATCTTGCCTTAGATGATGCTGATTCCTATCAGGCAATTCATGTCCGAAACGGCTTAGAGCAGCTGATTGCTGTCTTTCATTTTCAGGAGGACGCAACAGATGTATGGAATCAGCTCTTATATTGGACGGAGCCTGCTGGTGTTGGCCGGACATATGAGCAAATCACAGATGCTGGGAAAAGCTACCGAGAGGCTTTACAAGCACTGCGGTATGGACAGTTTATGGAGGAGAAAGGGTGGACTCGCTTTGAAGATATCGGGGAAAATCCAAAAATTCCAGCAAGTCTATCAGAGCAAGAAGAGGCAGTTATTTTTTATATGCGTACCGGAGATAAAGCAGGTCTGCTTGGGCAGCTTGATATTTTTATTAAGCAGTTAGAATCAGAAAGACTGAATCCTGATATTATGGAACGTGAAATATTGAAGCTTGTGTACCTCGCTATGGAGGTAGCGAAGGAAACAGGAGAAGATGTATATAAAATTCGTCAGGCGGACTATCTGCCTCATCTAGAGATACGAAGCATACGTACAAAGGAGGAAATGTTTGCATGGCTGCGCGCTCAGATGGAGATGCTGATGGATTGGACACTCGATGTTCGCTCGAGCGCCAAGCATGAAGCCGTAGAAAGTGCTTGTGCGTATATGAAGCAGCATTATAATGAGGACCTAACGCTTCAGGAGGTATCAGAGCATGTCGGGATGAATGCTACCTACTTCAGCCTGCTGTTTAAAGAAGAAATGGGTCAGTCTTATATTAAATATTTAACACAGCTACGCATGGAGCGTGCAAAGGAGCTGCTTCGGGAAGGCTATAAGATTGCTGATGTTAGCGAGAAGGTAGGGTATCATAGCTATCGGCATTTCTCAGAGCTGTTTAAGAAGCATGTTGGGATGAAGCCAGGGCAATATAAGGATTCCTTTTGAGTGAACAAACCCCTTTTTCACATATTGTGAAGGAGGGGTTTTTTATGGTTTTATATAACCACTTATGAAGAGTATCGAGCAGATTCTAAAACAGAAATAAATAAAAACGGTGGTAGTTATAATGTATTGTTTTTTTGTATGAATCCAAAAAAAACAGACGTAATACAAAAAAAGAGCACTTACAAATACTTTTGAAAGCACTTACAATTAAGTTAAATCAAAGGGCCCCAGAGATTAAGAAACAGGTTATCAAGCTGTACGTTACGCAATTATTTAGTAATACCTTTTATGTAAAGATATTTCTGTAGAGTTTAAAGAAAGCGATTCCAAACTTGTTATTAGGTGCGAAAGCACTTACTACTAGAGGGAGAGGGAAGCATAGCATGATGAAAACAAAAAAGAAAATCTTAGCGGTATTATCTACGACAGCACTTTTTGCAGGTATCTTAGCTGGATGCGGCAGCAGTGATAGCAAAAGCGCTTCGGGCGGGGGAGATTCTAAAGAAACAACTCTTACATTATTAATGGATAACCAAAGTCCTGCAGCAATGGAAGGATACAAGGCTGTTGCAGCAGAATTTGAGAAAAAATACCATATTAAGACTGAAATCGAAACTCGTCCAGGCGGTTCAGAGGGTGACAACCTAATTAAAACACGTCTTTCCACAGGTGACGCAACAGACTTAATAGCGTATAACTCAGGTTCACTTATGCAAGCATTAAATCCAGAGAAGAATTTTGTGGATCTCACAAATGAACCTTATATGGACACAATTTTGGATACATTTAAGACAGCGGTAACAGTAAACAAAAAGGTATACGGCGTTCCTGTTGGCACCTTCAACTCAGGCGGTTGGTTCTACAATAAAAAGGTATATAAAGAGCTTGGTCTTTCTATTCCAAAAACATGGGACGAGCTGATGGCAAACAATGAAAAAATTAAAGCAGCTGGTAAAACAGCGGTTATTGGCACATACAAGGATACATGGACATCTCAGGTTATTCTCCTTGCAGACAACTATAATGTTCTAGCAGAAAGCCCATCCTTCCCAGAAGATTTCACAGCGAATAAGGCGAAAATGGCGACAACACCAGCCACCCTTAGAAGCTTTGAAAAACTAGAGGAAATCAGCAAAAAGGGCTACATGAACAAAGACTTCAACGCGACAGGTTATGAGGCAGGATTAAAAATGCTAGCTGAGGGTACAGGCGTACAATATCCAATGATTTCCTTCGCGCTAGCAAACCTTGCAAAATTGTATCCAGATCAAATTGATGATATTGGATTCTTCCCGCAGCCTGGTGACAGCGCTGATAAAAATGGTATCACAGCATGGGCACCAGGTGCTATTTATATTAACAAAGCAAGCGAGCATGTAGACGAAGCAAAGAAATGGGCAGAGTTCTTCGTTTCTCCAGAATCTCAACAGCTATACATGTCTAAAGCAACTCCTGATGGTCCACCTGCAATCAAGGATGTAAAGCTTCCGGACAATGTCTATGCTGCAGTAAAAGACATGATTCCATACTTTGACGAAGGCAAAACAGCACCGGCACTTGAATTCTTAAGCCCGTTAAAAGGACCAAACTTGCCACAAATCACATCAGAGGTAGGCGGCGGTATGAAATCGGCGAAAGAAGGAGCGGCAGCCTACGATCAAGACGTAGAAAAGCAAGCGAAGCAGCTTGGCTTAAAGGGCTGGTAATCTGCTGAGGTTACACTTAAAAAGCGAGGCCCTGTCAGTGTTCGACAGGGCTGCTTTTTGACTTAGGTTATAGAGAGGAGATTCAGCGAAATGAATAGTCTTACAAATCGGACATATACGTATATGTTTCTCATTCCAGCCGGCATTATTTATTTTGTATTTTTCTTACTTCCTACCGTTATGTCCTTATTTTTTAGTATGACATGGTGGTCCCTCACAGATTGGAAATTTATCGGATTAGAAAACTTTAAAACATTTCTGACAGAGCCTTCTCTGAATATCGGATTTAAAAATACGATTATCTACGCCATTGTGACATGTGGTCTTAAGGTCATTCTTGGCTTACTTCTTGGTGTATTCCTTAGCTCAAAGCTCAAAACAGTGAGCTTTATCCGCTCTATGGTCTTCTTCCCAACTCTTTTAAGTACAATCGCAATCGGGATGGCATTTGCAATGATGATGCACCCGACGCAAGGATTGATTAACCTGGCATTACAAGCAGTAGGGATTGTAGGTCCAGACTGGTTAGGTGACAGCAAAATCGCACTTCTTTCCGTCGCATTGGTTGATGTGTGGAAGGGTGTAGGAATGGCAACTGTAATCTTTATCGCCGGGATTATGTCTATTCCAGAGGATTACTATGAAGCTCTTATGATTGATGGCGGAAACGCCTGGCACAAGTTCTGGAACATTATCCTGCCGCTGAGCCGTCCTGCGATGAACTCTGTTATCATTCTAGCATTTATCGGTGGTCTTCGTTCCTTTGACTTAATCTGGGCAATGACAAAGGGTGGCCCAGGCTTTAGCACAGATTTAATTGCTTCTATTATCTATAAGCAATACCAAGCAGGCTTTTATGGTCTATCCACCGCTGGAAATGTAATTTTATTCCTACTTGTTTCTGCATTGGCATTCCCGCTATATGCTTATTTGAACAAAAAAGAGGTGGACCTATGATGAACAAGGTAGCGAACCAAAATATAACACCATCTGTTGTTCCTGAAAAACACAAAGGATTGACGGGTAAAAGGGTTCGAAAATTCCTAGTGGAATGTATCGCCATACTATC
>NZ_JASATP010000031.1:0-68474 GCF_038440375.1 Bacillus sp. OTU530 | reverse complement strand
ACCCAAGACACTCATGGCTGAACTGCCGTGTGCAGAAGGAATTTCGCTGCTTGGAAGGAAGAAAACTGGGTCACGGTCAGGCACCAAGTATATTAACATTGGTTGAGGATAAACCCCGTCAATGGTACGGTAATTGACCAGCCAGCGGATATTGGACATGCGGTAACAATCTCCGAATACGATTAAGGCATCCAGACCTTCATCGACTATCTTTTGTTTCGCAATTTCAACGCGGGCTTTGTACTCTTCATTCGTGATGGTTTCACCAGGTCCCTGGAATTCTCCATAACGGATTAACTTTTCAAACCTGTCAGGCAGCCATTTTAACGCTTTTTCTGAAATCATTTTGTCTATTCCCCTCTCAATATTTTTTTAATTAATCAGTGATTCTTTCGTTATTAAGAGACCACTGTTTTATTTAAATTCTGATTTAAGTGCCCACGTTGTGTAGGCTTCAACGGCATCTACATTTGTTTTATCCACAACAACAGTCGGAACATTCTGAATTTTATCGATACTATATCCTAATATTTTAGTCATGAAAACCGATTTAATAAACTCACGTCCCATATCAACAGGACCGACATTGACAGTAGCAGTCAACTTTCCTTCGCGGATAGAATCAAAACCTGATTGAAGACCGTCGGCACCGATAACCATAATGCCCTTTTTGCCATCCCAGAACTTCAACCCGCGTGCTTCGACAGCCTGTACCGCACCAAGCGCCATTTCTTCATTTTCCCCATAGATGAGATCGACATCAGGATGAGCCTGGATTAAATTCTCTGCAGCCTGCATACCCTTGTCACGAACATAATCCCCACGCTGTTCACCCACAACTTTCATATCAGGATACTCCTTTATAGCCTCGAGAAAGCCAGCTTTACGTGAGGTGGACCAGTGACCTGGCAACCCCCAAACCAGTAGGATTTTTCCTTTTCCTTTAAGTTTTTTTGCAGCATACTGTCCTACTAAATAGCCAGCCTGATAATGATTGTTATAGCTGATAACCGATGTCGCTTTTAGATCTTTTTCATCCCACATCTCTGCTGGCATATTGAACATAAAGATGGATGTTCCCTGTTTCATGGCTTTCTCATAGACAGCATTCATGGAGTCAAAATCACCAGAAGAGCTAACTAAAATCGCATCAAAACCTTTAGAAGTCCAGTTTTCAATGGTTGCAACTTGAGATTCCACGGATTGATGCTCACTTGGTGCAGACATCTCAAATTCAATTTTCACACCGAATCGATCACTCAATTCATTCATCATGGTGTTGGCCCCATGCTGTATAATATCGTAAAATTCTGAAGCTGCTGGAGGAGTAAATCCAATTTTGAGTGTTTTTCCTTTTGCTTGTTCCCTCACAAACTTCTCAAAATTCCCATCGCCCCATTGATAAGCAGTACCGCTAGAAGCAGTACCCGATGAGGAAGCGGTCTCATTTTTACTTTTACAACCTGACATAATCAGAGATGCAATGAGGACTAAGATGATTAACAGTTTCATTGACATTTTTCTAAATGACATGTGCTTGAACCTCCCCTAAATTTTCTAAAGCATTATTTGTAGAGTATTCACTATTATTTCATGACTAAGAATAGACACTATTCACCTCCTTTAAATCAAGCATTTTTATAATTTCCTTTAGGTTTAAGAACTTTTTTCTCCTTTTCCACCCAATGTATTAATTGTTACAGCTACAAGAATAATGGCACCAATAACCATCGTTTCCCAATATGGATCTACATTTAATAGATTCAAAGAATTATTGATTAGAGATAAAATAGTAGCCCCGAATACCGTTCCAATTAGACTTCCTTTACCGCCTGTCAAACTTGTACCTCCGATGATTGCAGCAGCGATGGCTGTTAACTCGTAGTTCTTTCCCATTTCCGGGTGAACAGTGGCCAGACGGGAAGCAAGGATAATACCTACAATGGCAGCGATTAATCCAGATAAGGCATAAACCTTAATCCGTAATAAATCTACTTTAATACCAGATACCCTTACCGCTTCCTCACTACTTCCAAGTGCAAGCACGTGACGGCCAAACCGCATCTTCCGATAGACAAATAGAAGAGCAATGAATAGGATTAACGCAAGTATGATAGGAAACTGCACATTCAAGATTCGCCCTTGTCCCAGAAATTCGAAACCACTTTTCATATAATTTCTGAATGGTATCGCCTCAGTCCAAACATAGAGAATACCTCTGACAATAACCATCATGGATAGTGTCGCAATAAATGGTGAAACTCTTAATTTGGTAATAACGATTCCATTCACGATACCTATTATTAGACCTAGCAATAAACCGCCTATAATCGCTAAGACGATGTTTACGTCATTAAACAGTAACCAAGCTGTCATACCGCCAGAAATGCCGACGATCGATCCAACTGATAAATCAATACCACTAGTAGATAGAACATAGGTCATACCAAACGCCAATATCATGACGAATGCGGATTGCTGCAGCACATTCGTTAGATTGATGTAGCTTAAAAATCGATCAGAGGCAAATGACATGACGATAATGATGATCGCTAAGAAAGCAATAAGCCCGATGATTTGTCGATCCATTTTCAATTTCCTATGAGCAATTGGAGATATGCTGGGCTGAGAATGGATGATAGGTTCTTGACTATTGTTTGCCAATTTCGTACCCTCCTTTATTAAGTGCATTTAATTTATGTGATAACTCGGATTAATTCGTTTTGGCAGCCGTAAAACGTTCTGCTCCTACCGCTGTCACGATAATCAAGCCGGTTATGATTAATCGATAGAACTGGTTGACGGCTAAAAGATCCAATCCATTTGATACAAGCGCTAATATAATGGCCCCTCCAGCTACACCAACTACGTTCCCTTTTCCTCCAAACATACTGGTTCCCCCAATAACAGCAGCAGCGATTGCATCCAATTCATAGGAAGTACCCATTAACGGCTGCACGGAAGTAAGACGTGAAGTTAACAAGATGCCGGCAACCGCAGCAAGTAATCCCGATAGTGCATATACTCGAATTTTGATACTCTCAGTGTGGATCCCCGATAGATGTGATGCTTCTCTGTTAGATCCTACGGCTATAACTTTGCGCCCAAAGCCGGTAGAATGAAATACACAGTGACAGATAATAAAAACTACAACCGTTATCAAAACTGCCATCGGTATTCCCAATAAACTTCCCTGGGCCAGAAACTTAAATCCAGGTGAGGCTAAATTTCTAATGGGCTCATTAGACGTTAACAGAAATAATAGTCCGCGTGCTATATAGAGCATAGCGAAGGTTGCCAAAAATGGAGATATGCGGAGTCTCGTGATGATAAAACCGTTAAATGTGCCGACTAAGGCACCCAAGACTAATCCGGCCAAAATAGCAATAAATGCGTTTGTACCGTGCATCATCAACCATCCCGTGATCCCCCCACAAAGACCCAGAACGGATCCCACTGAGAGATCGATACCTCCCATAGATAGAACGAACATTGTTCCGAAAGCAACAATCATAACAAATACCGATTGCAAGAGCAGGTTTGAAATATTCTCACCTGTAAGGAAGGTCGGGGATGTGATAGATAAAAAGATCAACATTAGTAAAAGAATCAATAGTACTCCGATACCTTCCAGTTTAAAAATAGATAGCGATTTCTTGGAAATAGTCATTTCTTTGGAATTCATCATGTATGACCTCCCGAAGCGTACATCATAATATTCTCTTCTGTAGCTTCCTCACGTGAAAACTCTTGAACAAATTGCCCCTTGTGCATGACATAGATGCGGTCGCATAGCCCCATCAACTCGGGTAGTTCCGAGGAAACCAAGAGAACTCCTCCTCCATTTTGCACGAATTCTGCTATGAGGTTGTAAACTTCAACTTTAGCACCAACATCAATACCTTGGGTCGGTTCATCAAAGATTAAAACCTTTGGCTGTGTAAAAAGCCATTTTGCTAGAATAACTTTTTGCTGGTTCCCTCCACTCAAAAACCTCACCTTTTGATTCACTGAAGGCGTTTTAATGCCTAAACGTCGAACATAGTCTTCAGCTATTTCCGCTTCTTTCTTTTTCTTAAGCACAATCTTATTTGCTAAGATTCGATCCAAGGCTGCCATAGTGATGTTATGGCCAACCGACAGGTCGATTAACGCACCATGCATTTTCCGATTCTCCGGAAGCAGGCCAATACCAGCTTGAATGGCATCCTTTGGGGATCGTATTGCGTATGACTTTCCTTCCACTTCCACATTACCTGAAGTAATTGAATCCGCACCTACCACAGCCCGTACAGTCTCCGTTCGTCCAGATCCAGCAAGTCCAGCTATGCCCACAATTTCCCCCTTGCGAAGGTTAAAATTAATATCCTTCAAAATACCTTGACGATTTAAATTGGTAACTCGCAAAACTTCCTCTCCGACTGGCACTTCCTTTTTAACGATATAATTGGACACCTCGCGACCAACCATCATTGAAACAATCTCATCAATATTAGTATCACTCTTATTCACTGTAGCTACGTTTTTTCCATCTCGCATTACACACATACGATCAGCCAGCAGGAACAACTCACGCAGATGATGAGATACATATATTATTGAGACACCCTGCTCCTTCAAATTTCGAATAAAATCAAATAAAACTTCTCTTTCATGTTCAGCAAGCTGTGCTGTTGGCTCATCCATAATTACTACTGAAGCTTGAATGGAAACTGCTTTAACGATCTCAATTACACGGTTTTTCAATGCACCAAGTTCTTTAACTGGCACATGAAGATCCTCTACAGTAGGGAAGAATTTTCGGTATAACTTCTCAGTCTCCTCGTACATGGCATCTTCATCCATCGATTGAACTCCACGTCCCAGTACTGGCTTAACGATTTCACGACCGAGATATAGATTCTGCACTGCAGTTAAATCGGGTGCAAGTGTAGGCTCCTGAAAAATTGTACTAATGCCAAGTTCCTGAGCTTGTTTGGTATCTTTTATGTCAACAACTTTTCCCTTTACTCGAATCTCTCCGCTGCTCTTTTGATATAATCCTGAGAGAATCTTAATTAGAGTTGACTTACCTGCACCATTTTCTCCTATCAGCGCTAGAACTTCTCCTTTTCGTACTTCAAGCGAAACACCTTCGAGTGCCTTAACACCAGGGAATTCCTTAGTTATTCCAGTCAAAGAAATAAGGACTTGATCGTCTTCAACTACCATCTGTTATTTTCACTCCTATCTAAACATGGATTTTTTTGTCCCAACACCATGATGCAAATATTTACTTTTGGAATTATCCTTTATACCCAAAAGTAGAAAGCAGCAATTCTGGTTGTTCGATTTTCTTCCCTCAAGTCACCCCCTTTATTTCTCAAATAAACAAGATTTGTTCTATTTTTTGATGTTTTTCCCTTTTCTTGTCTATTATTGAGTTATTAGCACCTCCTCTGTAGTCATAATATATCCCATCTCAAAAGCCCTCACAAGGAGACGATATTTAGATAGGTTGGGTAATATTCAGATAAGTTAGATAAGTGGGAAAAATTAAAAAGTAAGCGCATAAAATAATTTGTGCGCCACTCACAGAGACGTTCTTGCGGGTCACCGCACACGGCTCCTTCATGATTATCCCGCTGAAGATGATATTCATTTTAAATATCTCCAAGAAATATATGACCTAGTTCTTTAAACCATTTATTACGCATTGCGAAATATACAGGTTAGGTTAGGAAAATTCTCCAGAAGCAAATACGTAATTTGGGAGATTCATCTTTCCAATTTCTCTTTCACAATTCCCTGTGTAAACTTTCTTATTTTCCTCCAACTTATTATTTGGATGATCCTTAGTCCTCAAGGTATCCATTGAACCCACAAACAAACTTTTTTATATGTCCGGGTCCAAAGTAATGCTCATGCATGAATATAAGGACTAATTTTTTCTTTAATCAATTTTTCAATATTGACCGTTTGGTTTCGCTTTGTTATATCTCTGAATTTATCCTTGAACTTCTTTAAGTTTTTCTGCGAAGATGGTATCCAGTTCGGGACTTTCACCCGTAAGTTTGATAAGCTGCTAAGCGCAAAAAGGGATACCTCACCCTAAGATGAGGTATCCCTTTCGCAAAAAATCAAATAATTATTAGGTTGAATTCTTCGTTTTAGTAACCCGTTTTACCTTTATAGAACGCAACATTTTCTTTAGTAATTAACGGGGCTTCTAACTCAATAAATTCAGGCATAGTTTCCCCGGCTAAAGTTTTAGCCGCGGCAAGAATTCCCATCGGCATTACGATAGGATAAGCAACTGTAGCATCGATTGTACCCGCTTCAATTGCTCCTAAAGCTGATTTTTGCCCATCTACACTTACTACTACTATTTCATTTTCTCTACCTGCAGCTTCAATTGCTTTTATTGCACCCATAGTCATAACGTCAGCATGAGAGACTAGAGCATCAATTTGCCCTTCAGGGAAACGCTGTAAAATGCCTTCCATCATCCGCTGAGCTTTATCTGTCGAGAAATCAGCATTTATACTTTCTATGATTTGTATATCATTATAACCTTTAAAAGCTTCTAAAATTCCTTTGTTTCTATCAATAGTTGTGGTGGAGGCTGCTGTACCTTTCATTTCAATGACATTGCCTTTCCCTTCTAGCGAATTCACTATATATTGCCCTGCTTTTCTACCAACTTCAACATCATCAGCCTTGATGAGAGTTAATCCTTGCAACGGTGTCCATCTATCGATAGTAATAATCGGAATCCCTGCAGCCTTAGCGCGCTCTAAAGCAGGATTTACTGCTTCTTTTTCAACTAAATCAATTACAATAACATCTACTTTTTTGGAAACAAAATCATCTACAATAGAAGATTGGATATCAGGGTCACTATCTCCGTTATCTATTATAAGATCCATTTTAGGAAAATACTTTTCCGCCACTTCTTCTGCCATTCTCCTTGTCCCTAGACCATATGGAAAAAAACCAGATACAATAAGCCCAACCTTACCTTCAATAGAGTCTCTAGGGGCTTGTAACGTCAAAGATTCTTGACAAACATCTCCACAGAACAAACCATAGTCAATGGATACTTCAGAATTTATATCAGAGTGGCTATTATTCACATTTTTGTTGCTTCCTTTATGCTTTGAATAGACCGCATCTCTATTTTCAGTGCTTTCACATGCCGATACTAATATTAAAGCTAACACTAATATTGATACTGTACTGATCCTTGATAATTTCATTACTTTTTACTCCCTTATATTTATTCCTTAAAATTGCCTATGAATTAATTAGGAAAAATACAGGTTTCCGCCCATAAACTGATAACCTGAGGATTTTCTCCCTTATCCGAATATTGTAGTCTTGTGGCGATGAGTAGAATAAAATAAATTAAGAATAAACGTAATTATTTACACTCCCCATTAAAAATACAGGGGGTTGTCATTGGAGTTAATAATCCGGTTCTATATGTTATCAACAAAGTTAATTAAGCAGTTCTTATGATTTTATTTGTGATTGTTTCTAGTGTTGGCGTATGTTCACGTTAAAATGCAGCTCTTTATAGCATAGTTTTATATTTTTTCTTGAATTCAGAAGGTAGACTTCCCCACTTTTGCTTAAACAAACGGCTAAAATACTTAGTATCTTGATATCCTATTAGCCGAGCGATTTCAGCCACTTTTAAATCCTGTTCTTGAAGCAATTCTTTAGCTGTTTCCAAACGGAGATCAGTAATATAATCAAATACAGTTTTGCCCGTCTGTTTCTTAAAATATTGACAAAAATAATTTGGATTCATATAGACATAATCTGATATGTCTTGAAGTGTAATCTTTTGGCTTAGGTTTTCATTAATCCATTTTTTCGTCTTCATGATTGGAGTAAGTGTAGGATCCTGTTGGAAAGCTAATTGTTTTTTGTGAACTTGAATAAAGGTTTGTTTTACTAGGTTTTCTAATTCATTTATATTAGACTCCACTTTAATTTCTTGTAATATATAACCCAAATCACTAAGGACTATTCCTGATTCTGTATCTTCTAGATTTACTTTGAACATATAAATCATTAAATACTCTAATGCATATTGAATCTCCATAGGTGAGCGCCACTTTTTGATTTTTTTAAATAGATCGCTCAATTCCTTTTCTATCTTAGAAGTGTCCGACCGTCCAAGCATACTTGTAAGTTTACTTGCGAACCCCTTCATGTTATTAGCAGCAAACCAATTATTCTCTTCAGTGTCTTTCAGTTCGTTAATTAAGCGCGGTGAATAAACTTGATTCCCACCATAAATCATTCTCATCCGAATCAAAGAATGTAATTGCTTTTTCATTTCAGGCATTATACACAAATCTTCAAACGGATTACTTTGAGCAACTGAAAAGCTGAAAGGTGTATATTTATTTAGGCAGGATTTAAGTTTTCTGGAGAAAGTATCTCCTGTCACAAAAAAATCATTATTTTCTTTACTCGAACTAAAAAGCAGCACCCAAAAATGAAGTCCTCCCTCCCTCCACCACCATCCTAACTGTTGATGTTTTGAATTTTTATATTCCATTATAACTTCATCTATGATATTTTCAGTCGCGTAGGCAAAAGCTCCCCAGTCTTCATTAGAATATTCACTTGTCCTAGAAGGAAATTCGTCTACACTAACGAATAAAGCTTGGTATAGGCCGTCAGGGAAATCCTTGGTCCAATACATGGTAGCAATGTCTTCTGGCTCAGATGAAACGGCTTCGCTTAAAAGCTGCGTTTGTTTCGTCAATGCAAGCTTATCCGCTTGCTTGATTAAATCTCTCCATTTCAGGCTTTTACGTCTTTTTTCATCGATATCGTTTTCTAATTTTTGTAAAACCTCAAAAAAATCTGAACGTTTGATCGGCTTTAAAATATAATCAAACGCTCCCTCTCGAATAGCTGTCTGTAAAAATTGAAAATCATCGTACCCACTCACGATAATAGAAGAAAAATCATTGTCTGGATTCAGGCTTTTGATTTCCTTCATAAGCGTAAGACCATCCATTTCGGGCATTTTCACATCGGTAATCAACAAGTCAACCCAAGTCTCATTTTCTTCTAGAAACTCTATGACCTCAATACCATTGGAAAATGTCCCTACAATATCCCAGTTTTCCCCGTAACTTCGTACGATACGTTCAATTCCTCTACGCATTCTTGCCTCATCGTCCACAATGATAGTTCTTATTTTATCCATAGAAAGGATCCTCTTTTCTTTCGTATTTTCTTATCTGTTCAGCTCCTTCGATAACAGGAATCCGAATCATAACAACCGTCCCATTTTTAACCCTGCTTTCGACAGTTAGTCCGTATTCTTCACCAAACAACATCAAAATTCTGGCATGCACATTAATTAATCCGAAGCCCGAATCTCGTCTCGCAATAGGGTCAGACTTTAACAAACTATTAATCTCTTCAAGCGTTTCCTTATTGATTCCAGTCCCGTCATCTTGAACACTTACGATAATATCTTCAGTTCCCTGGATTTTTTTAATATAAATACCGATTGTAAGCTTTCTTCTTCGGGTTTCCAAACCATGCTTGATGCAATTCTCTATAATAGGCTGCAAAATGAACTTCGGTGAGTAGTAGTGATGCAGATTTATATCTGACTGAATATGAAAATCCAAACGTTCATCAAAACGGTATTTTTGAATGGTCAAATAATTTTCAATATGTTCAACTTCCTTATTGAACGCAACAATACGATTTTTATTACTTAACGAAAACCGCATCATTCCGCCCAGTAAAGCGACCATTTCGACGACAGTATCATCCTCACCCTCTTCGACAGCCATACTTATCGTTTCCAACGTATTGTACATAAAATGAGGATTGATTTGTGATTGCAGTGCATATAATTCCGCTTGTTTTTGGCGCAATTCAATATGGTAGTTTTGTTGAATAAGCTCTCTAATTTTGGAAACCATCGAATTAAAGCTTTGAGCTAATATTCCGATTTCATCCCTTGAGTCTACTTTAAGATCAACTTCAAAATCTCCCTTTTCCACATTTTTCATTAAATTGCTTAGATTATGGATTGGACGACTTACATCCCAAGCCATGAAAATTGAAATAATAACCGTTGCCAAGCCAATAATCGCAAAAAACAAAATCGTGACATCCTTAACCAATTCTGCCTTTACAGTTAAGTATTTAACTGGAATACGATGAACAATGGTCCAATTCATTTTCTCAGATTTGCTTACACTTACCAGCTGTCTCTCACCATTCTTATATGATGTAAAACTTCCATTCGTAATAGGATACTGATTGATGTCTTCAACTGTACCTATTTGTTCATGGTTAGTATGATAGATTACTCTGCCCTGCTGATTCATGACCCACATTTCAGCTTTATTCTGATCTTTAATTTCCATCAAGATGTCTCCAATAAATGATAATTGTACGGCAAGCGATATCGTACCGATATTTTTTCGATTTTCAAAATCTTGTATCTGCTTGCTCATCAAGAAAAAAGGTGGTTTCCCCTGAAAAGCAAGATCCGTTTCATTCTGTAAAACAATAGATTCTGCTTCTCGAAAATTCGGTGCTTTATGGAAACCTGAATAGGAAACCTTTGTGCTCGAAAAAAGGCGGTCTTTAGACCACACAAAAATACCTAATATTGGACTCTTATCGGTCAAATACGTTCTAGAAAGGTAGCTGTTCACTAAAAAACGATCATTGTGTAAGTTGGATTGGTATAAATAGGAATCTTTTCTCAATATTGATAATACCTGGCTTGAGTTATACAAAAGCTCTGGTAAATTTTCCAATTCAGACATTTGTTTATCAATATTGCTATTTGCCTGATCCAAAACCTTCGGAATATACTCTCCTACTCGTTCCTCGATTGATTTCATATATTGATGATAAGAAATGTACAGCAATATCGTCATGGGTACTAACGTTAATAAAATATAGGTAATGATTAATCTCGTTCTCAACCGATAGTTTTTTAATCTCCACCATTGATTTATTATTATCTTAGAAGTCATATTGATCTATATTTTCCTTTGTAAACATGATTGTCTCCCCCATAATCACTACATTATCTTTTACCCGTATATTTCCTACATCAGGGATGTCCTGCTGATCAACGGGGAATTGCCCATCTAGTAAATTTTTAGCTAATGTAACCGTTAGGTAGCCCAGCTTTTGGGGACTCCAAAGTATAATGTTTTGTGCAACCCCATCATTAATATAATTCCTCATTAAATTGGGCAATGCTAATCCTGAAAGGTCCACATCACTTTTCCTCGCTTCTGTAATAGCCTGTGCCACGGCAGGAAGTGCCTCCGGACTAACACCAACAATTGCCGATAAATCCGGGTAATTTTCCAGAAGATATTTGGCATCTTGATAAGCATTTTCATAGCTGTCATTACTAGGCATAATCCTCACCAATTTCATGTCGGGATAGTATTCTGTCTGCTGTATCTTCATCCACTTAATCCATTCGTTTGTATTTGCTGTGGATAAATTGTTTGTAATAATTGCAAATTCCCCTTTTTCGTTCAAACGCGCCGCAAGATCATCCATTAAATGAATTCCCAAGGTTTGCGGATCCACCGTATTAACAAATAAATCCCTTCCTGTCGGATCCGTATCTGAATCCCATGTAATGACCTTGATGCCTTGTTCACGAGCTTCATTTAATACGGGCAGCAGCTTAAACGGATCGTTCGCCGCAACCGCAATCGCGTCCACTTTTTTTGTAATCAAATTTTTGATGACTTTTATTTGCTCATTATAATCAGCAACTGGCGAACCTCTAAATATGAGATTAACGCCCAATTTTTCAGCAGCTTCTTTGGCTCCTTCTTCGGCGGCATCATAGTAAGAATCACCTGTTAACCTCGGAACAAGTGCGATTGTGTAAGGTTTAGTTTGAACATCGTGTCTTATTTGTTTAATCCGAGATTCTTTATGTTCATTGACATATACAATTTCATGCAAGGAATTATCCTTATCGCAACCGCTTACAATTAGTATTAAAACGAATAGATAAATAACTAATCTCACAGATTCCCCTCCTTTAATGCCGCCTTTATATAAATCCAACTAAAGATTTCACCTTGTTTACACACCTGCGTTCCTATCTATACTGAGAGTAGACGGAAAAGAAGAAGCGGAATAATTATGAAACGATTTTGTATTACGAATTCTCATGGTTGAACAGTAGAGACATTGAAAGCACATGAGCATACGATACAGGATGCCTCCTCGCTAAATCGAGTGATGACTGTCCGATTAGTCATGGAAAGATACCAAGGGAAGAAAGCCTCTTCCTTGCTTCATATTCATCACTAATCTGTCTCGACCTATTCCTGTTCTTTATAACGAAGGTGGTTATGAATCTCTTGCTAGGACGCGGGAAATTTTCAGCAAACACATTTTTAAAACAGTTTAAACTGTAACCTGCTGATAATCCTTTTATAACCTTTTCTTGCGCAACTAAATAGACTAAAATCAAAAGAAAAATACAGGTCGAAAAAATTGTTTTTATATTTATAATAATGAAGCGTTTACAATCTGTCTATTATGTAAACGGTATTGGTGCAGAAATAATGCAATAGAAATATAAAATGATAATATTCTGTAAAATTTAGGATTAAGAGCTGCTCCAAACAACTTATGCATGAATTCAACCTCATTTTAGGGTAAATTTTATCCATTGATGCGGTTGAAGAATATAGAATAGCAAGTAGCCAAGGCTTTCTTCAAAGGCGCTTGGCTGCTTGTTTATCTCTTAATTCATGTAGATAAAAAATCAATCGTATTCTCTTCTGACACATGTAGAAATACAAAACGATTAAATTGTTCCCTTACAGGGTCTAATAGAATACCCCCAGCTTTAGAAACTCCGTCACCGATGACAACTTTCTTTGGATTTAAAACGTTCGCAATATTTGCAAGAGAAACTCCTAAATAAACGGCTAATTTATTTGAATGTTGCATTGTTATGCAATCTTTATTCCTCATCTCTACTTCTTACTTAAAGCAATTGCTATAACTTCAATAAAAGGAATTCGTTGTAAAACATCTAACAATATAGGCTGGCAGGGAACCTGTTCCAATAACCCCACCTAAAAAGCCCTTTTTAAAAATTTCCAATTTCCACTAATTTTGCTTTCAAATAATCAATCGAAGTTTTTGCATACCAATCTGGATCTGCTTTTCTTGTATGAAATCCTACTTCCATTGAGAGATAGCCTTTATAATCGATTTCTTTTAAGGCTTTTAACACGGATTCAAAATTCACGCTTCCTTGACCAGGCGGTAATCGATCGTCATCTGAAATATGAACATGGTGCAGCTTATCAGCCATTCGGTATACATAATCACTTGGGACTTCACTTCTATATAAAGCATGGAAAGTATCAAACATCACTTTCACATTGGACTCACCCACCTCTTCTGCAAACAGTAAAGCATCATCTGCAGATTCGATTAAATTACTATCAGCCGCTTGAGGCTCAACAACAAATGTGATTCCAAGCTCTTTTGCATACCTTGCACAATCCTGCAAGCCTTCAAGGCTATAATTCCAAGCATCTTTTTGAGCGGCTCCAAAACCAAACCAACCCGCAAGCCAAATAACGGTTGGACACTCCCAATCATGGGCTAGTCGAAGGACATCTTTATAATGTTTAACCGTAAATTCCCGTTCCTCTTTTAAGGGAGAGCATGGATTTATACCAGGTCCTCCACCAGGTGCAGGAAGCATAGCAGAAACAGCCAGATTGTTTCTTTGTAAATGCCCAAGAATTTCTTTACGTTTCTCATTGGATAAATACTCTGGCCATGCATGAGGACTCGCACATCCAATTTCGATTGCATCATATCCCATCGCTGATAAGCGAGTAATTACTTCCTCTAATGGATAATAAGGCAACCAAGACGGAAAGCTGCCGTAAACCCAGCTATTAAATGAAATTCCTTTCATTGTTGCACACCCTCTCAAATGATATGGTTACTTATTCCCAAACAAATACCGCTTTTTCTGTTTTTCTCTCATCAAACATGCGGAATGCTGTTTCTGCTTCCTCCAACTTAAATGTATGCGTAACTAGTTTTTCAACAGGCAATTCCTTCTTCACAATAAAGTCAGCAATTTCTTCGAATTCTTGAATTGGGAAATACCATGAACCCATAACAGTGATTTGTTTACGAATGAGCTGCTCACTTGGTCTAATAGTTACCTCTTTACATTCTCCAATAAATGCGACTCGCCCGTGAGCTCTCACGCAATCTAATGCATTATTTTCCGCATAAGGACTTCCGGAACAATCAATGGCAGCATCAGCTCCGCGACCATTTGTAATGCGTAAAATCTCTTCTACTACATTGACATCCTTTCCATTGATGACGTAATCAGCCCCAAGCTCTTTCGCCATATTTAAGCGTTCATCAAGCATGTCCACCACAATAACAGTAGCACCTAATCCTTTTGCAATCATCACACCTGCTCCGCCCATTGGACCTAAACCAAAAATAACAAGCGTGTCTCTTCCGGAAATACCCAGTCTTTTTTGTGCATGATACAAGGTTCCAACAGCATCAGTAGAAACGGCTGCAGTAATGTAGCTCATGTTATCTGGAAGTCTCATACAGTTTTCAACTGGAACAACCATGTAGTCTGCATCTCCACCATGAGAATCGAAACCAATGCATTTAAATTCTTTACAAAACATTTTGTATCCGCTCTTGCAGTGTGCACATTCCCCACAGCCTATTGCCAAATACACAGCAACTCGATCACCGGGTTGAAACCTAGAGACTCCGTTTCCTACTTCAGTAATTACACCTGCAGGCTCATGACCTGGAATATTACAACCACATTTTACTCCTCCATTAAAAACGGAAGTGCCATAATATAAACTCATATCACTGCGGCAAATAGCTGAAGCTTTCAATTGAACTAAAACTTCACCTTGACCTGGTGTTGGGATATCAAATTCTTGAATGTCTACTTTTTTATCTCCTGGAAATACAACGCCTTTCATTTTCATCGTAAGTCCTCCCCTTGATAATAGATTCATATAAAGAAAGCAGATATAGCAAC
This sequence comes from Bacillus sp. OTU530, assembly GCF_038440375.1. Taxonomy (NCBI): domain Bacteria; kingdom Bacillati; phylum Bacillota; class Bacilli; order Caryophanales; family Bacillaceae; genus Bacillus; species Bacillus sp. OTU530. Next base: position 53,386 of record NZ_JASATP010000031.1, on the reverse strand, counting down.
GGGAGCTAAGTAGCTCCCGTGTTTAAAAGAGAAAATGTAACTTTTTTAGTCTCGGAAAGCTCCCCAAAATATGCTTCGCTAAAGCTATGCAGGTTATTCACTTGTCGGGACAGGAAAGAGCGCTTCCGCCCTTCCTATGCCCACCACATTTCGCCTACTTGCTCTTTAAAGAGAATTCCTTGCAGTAATGAAATTGCCTTGCCCAATCCTTCATCAACAGAAGCAAGCATATCTTCATGTTCAATGGAAATCACATGGTCATAGCCGACAGCTCGAAGCATACTGACAATATCCTTCCATAGCTTTTCGTCATGACCGTAGCCAACAGAACGGAATGTCCAGGAACGATTTAGGATATCACTGTAATGCTTCGTATCTAATACACCGTTTTGCGCGATATTTGCTTTATCCAAATACACATCCTTTGCGTGGCAATGGTAAATGGCATTTTGTTTTCCAAGCGTTTTAATGGCTTCCATTGGATTGATGCCTTGCCAAATGAGATGGCTTGGGTCAAAGTTCGCACCAATGCTTTCTCCCACATGCTCCCGCAACTTTAAAAGCGTGTCCGGGTTGTATACAACAAAGCCCGGGTGCATTTCAAAAGCAATTTGATAAATACCATGCTTCTTAGCAAATTGCGCCTCTTCCTTCCAATATGGAATGACAACATCGTTCCATTGCCAATCGAGTACTTCCTGGTATTCCGGCGGCCATGAACAAGTGACCCAGTTTGGATATTTCGCGCCCGAATGGTCACCTGGGCAGCCTGCGAATCCATTAATAACTGGAACTTCTAAGAGTTCTGCCAATTGTACGGTTTTTCTCCATACTTCATGAGATTGCTGCGCAAATGCTTTGTCTGGATGAAGCGGATTGCCGTGGCAGCTTAAACCGCTGATTGTCATGTTGCGGCTAGCTAAAGCAGCCTGAAATGCCTTTCGCTTTTCAACACTCTCTAGCAGCTCATCCGGGTTGCAATGATTGCTTCCCGGATAATTGCCTGTACCTAACTCAACTGCCTTCACTCCCATTGCTGAAAGCTTATCTAGCATTTCTTCAAACGGAAGGTTTTGATAAAGTACTGTAAATACACCTAGTTTCATAAGTAAATCTCCTGTCCTACTGCGACCTTCACCCATTTTTGCTGTTCATGGCTTTCTAGAATCGCATCAGTAATGCACATCGAAATGTGTCCGTCTTCAAATGTCGCAAATGTTGCTTTGTCGGTTTGCAGGTTCTTTCCTTCTCGAATGAATGTATAGAAGTTTTTCATCATATTCTTTAATGCATCCGGCCAGCCTTCATTGTGGCCGCCAGGATGATGAATGGCTCCTCTTGCTTCCGGTGCGAATAAGGATGGATCAGCCATAAGTACTTCATTTGCTTTGTTACGGTGCCCAATCCATAGCTTTTCGGGCTCTTCTTGATTCCAGAACACAGAGCTTTTGCTGCCGTTTAATTCAAAGCTTAAGCGGTTTTTTCGTCCTGCGCTCACTTGGGAGACAGTAAATACGCCTTTTGATCCATCTTCAAAGCGGACAAGCACTGATGCGTAGTCCTCTGTGTGAATCGCAACATCCTCGTACATGCCGTCCTCTGCCTTAGCTCCGCCAAATGTCGCCGCAGCTGCAGTTGGTTTCTTTCTGACTGGAACGACTGTCGCCAAGTCCGCAAATACTTCAACGATGCGCTTTCCTGTTACATATTGGACTGTATCGCACCAATGTGATCCGATATCTGCAACAGCGCGAGACTTTCCGCCAACTTCAGGTGCTAAGCGCCAGTTGTAGTCTGTATCAAACAATAACCAATCCTGCAAATAGCCGCCATGGACGAGGTTGATCTTTCCTAGCTCTCCATTTTGCACCATTGTTTCAAGCTGCTTTAATACCGGAAATTGACGATAGTTAAAGTTTACGCCGTGCACAACACCATGCTGCTGTGCAAGCTCTAACAGTTCAGCCGACTCCTTGCTTGACATGGCAAGCGGCTTTTCAGATAACACATGCTTACCTGCTAAAATAATCTCTTTATTAATCGCAAAGTGAAGATGGTTAGGCGTACAGTTATGCACAACTTGAACCTCATCATCCTTCAGCATATCGCGGTAGTCTCCGTACGCTTTCGGAATTCCGAGCTCCGCAGCCTTTTTCTCGGCAGCTTCTTGATTGCTTTCTGCTAATGCGATTACGTCTACAAATCCAAGTCGTCTTATTGCTTCAATATGAGTAGGTCCGATAAAGCCTGTCCCGATAATGCCAACTTTCACCTTTTCCATTGTGCTTCTCCTTTTCTGCAAATCTATTTATTGATTGCTTTCTTTCCAAACGCTACAGCTAAAAGAATAATTAAACCCTTCACCATCATTTGCTGACTTACGTCAAGACCCATAATGATAAGACCGTTATTAATTGTTCCGATCATCAAGGAGCCAATCAATGTTCCAATAACTGTTCCAATTCCGCCAAATAAGCTTGTTCCGCCTAAGATAACTGCGGCAATAACAGAAAGCTCATCGCCTTCACCAAATGTAAAGCGCCCTGCTTGCATACGTCCTGCGTATAAAACTCCCGCAAAGCCTGCCGCTAAACCAGTAGCTAGGAACACCCATAGTTTGATGCGGTTTGTTTTAACACCCGAAAACTTGGCTGCGCTTTCATTTCCGCCTGTTGCAAGTGTTTGTCGACCGAATGAAGTTTTTCGTAGCACAACATGAGCAAGAACTGTTGCAAGTAATGTCCAAACTAACAAGATTGGGATTGGACCAAGATCGCCTGAACCAAATACAAAGTTAAATGTTGGATCCAGAATCGGTACTGGAGCTGTATCCGTAATCCACATTGCCAAGCCTTTTACAATTCCCATCATACCAAGTGTTACAAGGAATGATGGAATCACAACCTTCGTAATGAGTAAACCGTTAATTAAACCAACCACAATTCCAGTTGCTAAGCCGGCAGCAAGTCCGCCGATTACACCAAACCCTGCCTGCAATGCGAGCGCTGCCATTAAAGAAGCCAATGCAGTGGTGGAGCCGACAGACAGGTCAATTTCCCCTGTACTAATGACAAATGTCATTGCTACTCCCATTATCGAAATCATTGCGGTTTGTCGAACGATATTTAGAATATTTTCAGTTGAGGTAAAGCCCTCATCATGCAAGCTTATTGAAAAGTAAATAATGACGCCGATAAAAGCCAGATATACAATGTAATCGCGCCAGTCTAATTTCTTCCACATCTTTACCCCTTGTTCTTTCATCACGGGCTGACCAGTTGGATTAATACCCTTGGATAGCATATTGCAAATCCTCCTCTGAATGAATTTCCTGTCTCTTCATTTCCTTTACCACTCCCCCATCATGCATAGCAATGACTCGGTCACTTAATGCAAGAAGCTCCGGAAGCTCTGAGGAAATGACGATAATTGCTTTTCCGCTATCCGCGAGTTCACGGATAACATCAATGATTTCTGTTTTTGCACCGATATCTACACCAATCGTCGGCTCATCTAAAATCAAAACATCAGGATTATTAGCTAACCATTTCGCCAAGACGATTTTTTGCTGGTTTCCACCTGAAAGCAGTCTAGATGTTTTAAAAATATCATCCGTCTTAATTCTTAGCTTTTGAACAAGATCCTCTGCAATCTTATTTGCTTCCTTCTCATCAAGGAGTAAGCCTTTTTTGAGCTTAAATAGAATTGGTAGAATAATATTTTCCTTTACGCTATGCTGCAAGACCAAACCCTGCACGCGTCGATCCTCTGGAATAAGCGCTAGACCTGCTTCAATTGCATCAGGCGCACTTTTGATTTGCTTCACTTCCCCGTTGACGATAATGTCACCGCTATCCTTGGAATCGATCCCGAAAATAGTCCGTGCCAGCTCAGAACGGCCGCTTCCCATCAAACCGGCAATACCGAGAATCTCTCCAGGGAACACCTTAAAGCTTACATCCCGAACCTTCGTGCCGGATGTTACGTTTTTCACTTCTAACACAGGAGTTGTATCAGTAGAATAAGGACGTTCCTTCCATTCAAATGCCTTATCGAAGCCAGAACCAACGATGTGCTGGATTACTGTATCTAAATTTGTATCCTTCGCATTCTCAGTTGCGACAAACTTTCCATCCCGCAGCACGGTAATGCGGTCACAAACCTCGAAGATTTCATCCATTCGATGCGAAATATAAATAATGGCATAACCTTTGCTTTTTAATTTATTCATAAATGAGAACAGTACTTCAGTTTCTTTTTTCGTCAAAGAGGATGTCGGTTCGTCCATAATGAGAATCTTTGTTTCCTGTGACAATGCCTTTGCAATCTCTGTCATCTGCCAATAGCCGACGCCGAGATTTGCAACGAGTTCATTCGGATCAATATCAACCTCTAATTCCTGCAATAACTTTTTTGTTTGTGCTACGCATTCCTTATCATTTAAGAAGCCAACCGATGTTTTCGATTCTCTTGTCAGGAAAATATTTTGTGCAACTGTTAGTGTTGGAATTAAGCTGAATTCTTGGAAAATCATCGAGATATAATTGGCACGTGCATCCTTCGTGTTTCGAATCGTGACGGGCTTTCCATCAATGAAAATCTCACCTGCATCGGCTGTATATACACCCGTTAAAATTTTCATCAAAGTCGATTTACCAGCACCATTTCCTCCCATTAAGGCATGCACCTCACCTGCTTTAACAGAAAATTCAACAGAGTTTAAAACATTGATTCCGTTAAAGGATTTAGAAATATCTTTCATAACCAACATTGGCTGTTCCATACTGTGTCACCTTCTTTTTTAGGGCAGGCTGCCTGCTCGGCAGCCCGCCTCAAATTTCTAAACTAGATTATTTTACTAATGCAGGCTGCGGCTGCTGTAAGCTTACCCATTGACCTTTTTCAGCTGATTCAAGAATCGCATCTGCAATCAATTCAATGCGGTAGCCATCATTGAAGTTTGGTGAAAACTCTGTATCTTCAGCAATTGCCTTAAACAAATCATACGTTTCAATGATTTTTGTTTCGCCGTAACCAATACCTAGAGCCGGAATTGGCCATAATCCTTCACCGTATGGAGTCGCTGGGCCTGTATAAACCGTTCTGAAGCCTTTTGCATCACTTGGATCATCCGCGAAGCAAACTTGAAGCTCATCACGGCGCTCATAGTTAAAGTATAGGGAACCTTTTTCACCATGAATTTCAAACGTTAGGAAGTTATTGCGTCCCCATGCATTACGCGTTGCTTCAATCGTTCCCATAGCACCATTCTCAAACTTAACCATCGTAATCACTTCATCGTCTACATCGACTGCCGCTTTTGGCACATCATTGCTGCCGCCTTTTACTGTACCTAATTTGTCAATACCGCCTGTTTGAATTGGTCTTTCTGGAATCCATGTTTTTGTCATCGCATTTACATCTGTAATTTCTCCAACAAGGTAGCGGGCAAAATCAACTACATGTGTTCCGATATCTCCTAGAGCACCTGAACCGGCGATTTTCTTTTGGAAGCGCCATGATAATGGTGAATTCGGATCCGCTGACCAGTCTTGTAAATACGTGCCGCGGAAGCTTAAAACCTTTCCGATTCGTCCTTCTTCAATATATTTTTTCGCAAGAGCAACGGCTGGTGTTCTTCTGTAGTTGAAGGCAACCGCATGCTTTACACCTGCTGCTTGTACCGCTTCTAGCATTTCTTTTGCTTGTTCCGCACCTAATGCCAATGGTTTTTCGCAGATAATATGCTTACCGGCTTTTGCCGCTGCAATGGCAATTTCAGCATGCGTATTATTTGGAGTAACGATGTCAATCACATCAATTTCCGGATTGTTCACGACCTCTCTCCAATCTGTAGAATAGTTGTCAAATCCTAATCTTGCCGCTGCATCTTTAGCTAATTGTTCATTCACATCGACTACTGTATGGCGATGAGGAATCGCTGGCGCCGGCCAGAAAAACATTGGCATTCCTGCATATGCAAGTGAATGCGCCTTCCCCATAAACCCTCCGCCAATCATACCTACATTCAAGCGTTTCATCTTAAAAAACCTCCCAATAATTTAAATGGATATTATTTTGCTGCTTTCTTAATCACATCAGGAGCATCCTGACCGTAAACAAGCTTCCAAGAATCTAATACGTTTTCTTTTGTTACCTCTACAGCTGGAGATGCGATATAAGTTGGAACTGGTTTACCAAGCAGTGCATATCCTGCTGCCATTGCTTCTGTTACACCTTGGTCATAAGGAAGCTGTGCGCCAACACCTTTGACAATTCCTCCTGATGCAATTTCCATCCCTACTTTTGTTCCTAAGTCCGTTGATGTAATAACAAGCTTGTTTTTACCCGCTGTACGCGCTGCCGCTAAAGCGCCTTCAGCCGGTACATCCCAGATCGCGAAGATTCCATCTAGATCATGGTGTTTTGTTAACATTGCAGACGCTACCTTTTCACCATCATTTGGACCAGTGATACCACCGCGTGCGACGATTTCAATATTCGGAAACTTCGTTTTGATGGTTTCTTCAAATGCTACCGTACGTTGTGCTGTTACGAAAAAGTCAGCATCATGGAATATCACACCAATTTTCCCTTTACCACCAAGCTCTTTACCCATAATTTCTGCAGCTGCTGCACCGTTTCCAGCGTTATCACCCGTCACCATGCTTACATAATCCTTACCAGGTTCTAGGCCTTTTGCTACACCATCCATGAAGACAATCTTCACGCCTGCATCTGCTGCTTTCTTAAATGCTGCTGCAGTAGAAACTGGATCAACTGGAACGCTTACGATAATATTTGGTTTTTTAGCTAGTACTGTTTCAATGTCAGAAACCTGCTTTTCTGCTTTAAACTGTGCATCTGTTACTGCGATAACCTCTACTCCCATTCTTGCAAACGTCGCTTTTAATGCATTAATTTGTGCTGTGGAGTAGTCGTTACCTGTATAGTGCATTACGATGGCAGCTTTATAGTGGCCCTGTTTGATTTTTGCAATGTCATCTTCTGTTAGCTGTAATGTTTTTGCAGAAACTGGCGCCTCACCATTTGGGCCTTTTCCTAAAATTTGCTTATCTTGAATAGCTGGGTTAATTGTAATCGGACCTGTCTGCGCAACCTCTGTTTTCGGAGCTGTGCTGCTATTTGCATCCCCTGAAGCAGCCTGCTTGCCGCAACCAGCTAACAAAAGACTTCCACTTATCACTGCCGCTGTTAATAGAGAAAACTTCTTTTTCATATTGTTTCTTCCCCCACTCATCCAATTTAGAATTAAGCTTTTGCTTCTAGGTTCGCCAAGAAACTGCGGCTGATTTTTGCCCCCTGTTTTGGATCCTCCCAGCTGTCTAGCTCCACTGTAATCCAGCCGTCATACTGCACTTCTTCTAGCAAACGCAGCATTTCATCAAACTTCTGATGCCCTTTTCCTAATGGAAGAAACTCTCCGTTTGCATAGTCCTTAAAGTGAATATATGGAATGCGGTCACGATATTTTTTAATCACTTCTACAGGGTCGCCGCCGCCTGCTTCAATATGCGCTGTATCTGGGCAAAGATTTATTTTTGTGAGCGGCATGAGCTTGTCCAACTGCTCTGGCGCTTGAACATTCGTTCCGAGATGAGGGTGATAGCTAGCTACTAGACCATACTTGTTCGCAATGTCTACGACACGATCTAGCGCTGCGCCTAATGCTGCGTAATCGCTTTCTAAAATCCCGTTCGCTCGCACTGCACCACCGCCAACAACAAGATGCTCTGCACCAACTTCAGCCGCAAACGCTGCAACTTCATCAATTTTTTGCAGCTCTTCCTCCAAAATATCCGGAAAGATAAAGTTTCCACCGGAGTATACACCGATTAACTGTAAGGAGTGATGCTGTAGTAAACTCTTAAATTCTTCTTTTCTATCCTTAAACTGCATGAGATTTCCGTCGAAGATTTCAAATCCGTCAAACCCGGCTTCTGCAATATCGCGTAAAGCTTCCTCTGTGGAACCATTCGCAAGATAATATAAGTCCTTTACAGAAGTAACACCAGCTGGATGCCCCACAACTCCGCCCCATGTATTTGTTTGATATCCTAATTTCATTACTTTTCTCTCCCTTATCCATATTTTTTGCGAGTGAGCGCTATAACGACTGAATCTCCTCACCTCCTTCAAGTTCCACTAAACTCATGGTAAACGTTTACAGCAAACCCATAAGGTTTTCGGTTGAAAACGTTGGAGGCTATACGTTTCACAACCGATTTAATCACTTTACCCGTAAACGTTTACAGATAGTTCAAAAAAATTTAGACTTGGTATGCCCTGCATGAATTTCGTAAAATCAAACGACTTTTTAAAATATGCTGCTTCTTTTCCACGCTCTCCTTCTTCATCAGATTAACGAGCAATTCTATCGCTCTCACTCCAATTTCAAAAGCAGGCTGTGCAATCGTTGTAAGTCCCGGCTTAAAAATAGAAGAAAACTTAATATTATCAAAGCCGATCACTGAAATATCATTTGGAACGCACAATCCTTTTGCTTCAATTGCATTAATACTCCCAAATGCCATCTCATCATTCCCGACAAATACCGCAGTGGGTATGTCATTGTATGCTAAAAGCTTTGTCATCATCTGAAATCCACTCTCGTATGAGAAGTCACCTTCCTGTACAAAAATTGGATCCACCTGCAAATTATACTGCGCCATCGCTTGGTAAAAACCCTGCAGCCTATCCCGTCCTAATACGCTATTCATCGGACCAGATATACAGCCGATTTTTGTATGTCCGAGAGAAATTAAATGTTCGGTTGCGGTTCGGGCACTGCTCACATTATCAATGGAAACGCTCGGAACATGCAGTCCATTTATATACTCGCATGCGAGCACAACCGGGAATTCCGAGGCAATTTCTTCAACAAGCTTTACATCAATGCCAGCTGTTAATAAAATCATACCAGCTGCTTTTTTTTGACGAAGTATGTGCAAATAGCTGTTCTCGCTTTGAATATGGTTTCCGGCATCTCCGAGCAGCACCTCGTAGCCATTCTCCCTTGCTTCACATTCAATTCCTCTTAATACTTTAGAAAAAAAGGTATTCGCAATGTCTGGGACAACCACTAAGATCGTATTGGTTTCTGCCATTCGAAGTTGCCTGGCTGCAGCGTTAGGCTGATAGTTCAGCTCCTCCACGACTGACAGCACTTTCTTCATTGTTTCTTCCGCCACTGTATCTGGCTTACTTAACACGCGGGATACAGTAGCGATTGAAACATTGGCTTTTTTAGCTACATCCTTAATCCCTGTCATGCTTGCTCTCTCTTTTCTATTGTGTTGTCTATGATTGTATTGTAAGCGGAATCATGGCCATTGTCTAATTGCCTTCAGACATGAAAAGACTTCATTCAAAAGCGGCTTTTTAAGTTTCAATCATTGATTTTATCCGTAGGGACAAAAAAAGAAGGATTTTTAAAAATTAAAGAAAACTCGCCAGCTGGCAAGCCGTTAGGCAAAGACATAAGCGTAATTGCCCTTACACTGTATTCCTAAAATTTCCGACTACGTCGAATGACTTCTAGCTGGAAATTTATACTTTCCTAACAGTGTAAAAAAGGTAAACAACAAGCGGAATAATATCGCTCATTGCTTACCTTCTACAGCACTTTATAGGCCTGCACTTCCTCCAATTTATTTTTAGAAATTCTCGCCGGCTTATCATAATCTCTGAAGTATGCTTTATACATTTGACCAGCTGCCTCAATTCTCGTTAGCAGCTTTATGTTAATAATATAAGACCGATGTGATGCTATAAACCTGTCATCAAGATACTCCTCTAAGCTACTTAAGGCTTCATACGTTTCAAATATTTGTTGCGTTGTATGAATCAGTGATTTTCGCTCCAGCCTTTCAATAAACACAATGTCATTGAGCGGAATAAAAATCATATTTTTTTGTTGCTTAATCATAAGTTCTTTTTTAGGTGCACTTTGTTTCTCGCTGCGGGACTGAAGCATTTGCGCTGCCCTTTCTAAAGCAGCGTATAATCTGCCTCGTTCAATTGGCTTTAATAAATAATCAATTGCTTTTACATCAAATGCCTCAAGAGCATACTCATCATGACCTGTAATGAAAATAACCTGCAGCCACGGAAACAGCTCCTTACAAGCCTTCACCGCCTCCATACCATTTACAAGCGGCATGTTAATATCAACTAACACTGCATCGGGCCTCTCGGTTGCCGCCATGTGAATTAGTTCTTCCCCGTCTGTTGCTTCCCCGACAATTTTATAATCTGGTAAGCCTCCAATAAAATACCTTAACAATTTTCTTGAAGCAGCGTCATCCTCTGCAATCAATACTCTCACCCAATCCCTCCTTTTTCTTCTTAACATTGCCTATTTTATAGCACTTTGAATAATATCCGGAGCTTCCTGGTTATAAACTAGTTTCCACGCGTCCAAGATATTTTCTTTCGTTACCTTTAGAGCTGGCACAGCCACATAAGCTGGTGTTTGTTTTTCAAGCAATGCATACCCTGCCAGGATTGCTTCAGCGACCCCCTGTTGGTACGGAAGCTGGGCACCTAATCCCTTGATGAGTCCATCCCTGGCAATTTCCAAGGCCACATTAGTGCCCAAATCTATCGTTGTGATGACCAAATCATTTCTTCCTGCGGTAAGGGCTGCTGCCATAGCCCCTTCAGCCGGTACATCCCATACAACAAAGATTCCATTCAAATCCTGATGCTTGTTAAGCATAGCAGATGTCACTTTTTCCCCAGCTTTCGGACTGGCAATCCCTTCGCGGGCGACAATTTGTATGTCAGGGTAGTTTTCCCTTATAGTATTTTCAAATGCTTCTGTTCTTTGTTTCGTTGCAAAGAAATCTGCATTATGATAGATAACACCAACTTTCCCTTTACCTCCTAATTTCTCGGCCATGATATGGGCTGACTCGATACCATTTCCATAGTTGTCAGCGGAAACTACGCTTACATAATCCTTCCCATACTGCAAGCCCTTCGGTATATTATCTATAAACACTAGCTTGACCCCTGCTCCAGCTGCCCTTTGGTATGCGCTTGCTGTCGATATTGGATCTACAGGAATACTCACAATAATATCCGGCTTTTTGCTTAAAATGGTTTCAATATCAGTCACTTGTTGTTCCCAGCTAAATTGTGCATCAGTTACCGCCACTACCTCAATACCCATTTTCTCAAAAGCGGCCTTCACTCCTTCTACTTGAGACCTTGACCAATCATTTTCAGTATAGTGCATAGCGATGGCTGCCTTATATTTCTTTTCTTTAATCTTTTTCAGATCTTTCAAAGATAACTGAAGCGTTTTTGCTGAAACAGCCTCTTCTCCATATGGTCCAGTGCTTAAAATCTTATGATCAGGAATATTTTGATTAATCGTACTGTTTAATGTCTCGCTTATGATTGATAAAAACTCTTTTACATTCAGAGGTTTTGTCAAATAATTATCAAACCCCTTGTCTAATGTATGCTGAATATCCTGCGGCATCGCATTTGCACTTACACCAATAATAACAATATCTTTCGTTTGTTCATTAGCTTTTAACCGGTCAAACACTTCATAACCATCGATATCTGGAAGATTAAGATCAAGTAAAATCAAATCTATTTTTTCATTCCTTGCTATTTCTAGCCCTTCTTTTCCCGTACGAGCTGATAGGAGCGTATAGGAAGGTTTCGATTGAATAATGTTGCTTACTAGGTGCAAATTGGACTCGTTGTCCTCAATATACAGCAGACGGTAATTATCGATCTTTCGGTCATTTTCCGCAGACGGCTCAATCGGTTCAGCCCCGCGCAGGACAGGCCTAAAATCATTTGGAATGGGCAGACAAAAGCAAAAATCACTGCCTTTTCCTTTATGGCTTGTCACACTAATTTCCCCCCCCATTAGATGCATAAGCTGTTTCACTAAAGACAAGCCAATACCTGTACCTTCTTCTTTTGTGCCTTCGATTCGATAAAATGGAACAAACACCTTACTATATTCCTCAGCTGAAAATCCCACACCTGTATCCACGATATGTACAACCTGTGCATCTCCTTCCAAATGACAGCAAATGTTTACTTGGCCGCCTTCCCGGTTATATTTAATAGCATTATCCAGAAGATTAAGAAGAATTTGTTTCAGACGCATCGGGTCAGCAAGAACTAATACATCTTGTCCTTGGTGTAATTGTTTCTGAATGCTAATATTTTTCTTCTTTGCCAATGGTTGAACAATACTTATACATTCATCAATAACATTTTTTAAGTGAACCTCTTCGATGGAGACCTTTAATTTGCCTATTTCGATTCTCGATATATCTAAAATTTCATTAATTAACTTTAATAAATGGCTTCCTCCATTTAAAATTTCTTGCACAAAATCATGTTGTTGTTCATTTAAAGATTCATCCAACTCTAACAACTGCGCAAAACCAAGAATTCCATTTAACGGCGTGCGCAGTTCATGGCTCATTTTAGACAGAAAATCTGATTTGGCCATGTTTGCTTTTTCAGCCTCTTCTTTTGCCTGAATCATCTCGTTTTCCATTTTTTTTCGTTCGGAAATATTTATGCTGGAACCTACTACCTCTACGACATTTCCTCCATCAAATACAGGCGATAGAAAAGCTGCATAATAGATATCATTAAATGTAACCTCATACTGGATAAACTGACCTTCCCATGCTTGTTGACAGTACTTGCTCTTCATATCCGCAATAGCAGCAGGGAAGATATCCAGCAGACTTCTTCCGATTACATCCTCTTGTTTTGTAAACCCTAGTCTGCTAAGTAATTCTCCATTACAATATGTACAGATAAACGTATTCTCTTTTTTGGTGAACCTGTAAAACATCCCCATATTCGTAATGCTTACTTGTGAAATAGACATGGAATCGAACATTCTTTTCCTCCTGGCCATCTGAAAGAATTGTCATGCGGCTCTGATACGCGAAACTCCTCACTAGCAATTCAATATAGAACATTAGAATCTTTATCTTGCTAAACACCGCTTTATTTTAGGTTTTTTTCATTTTACCGTTAGGATAAGGAACTTAAGTTTATAGCCATTAAATGATTATGTGTTCAAATTATCAGTGCCCTAAAAGCCCTATATATTAAAATTTTTCTAAAGAAATTAAAAGAAAACTAATACATTAAGAGAGATAATGCTTGTTACTTTTTATAAGTATGCACACTTTTTTTAAAGAAATAAACTATAAAGACCTCTCAAAACAGGTTGGTTGTACAGAACTAGAACTTTTTCATTCATATAAGCATCTAAAGCCTTGTGGTTTGTATCCCACAAGGCCCTTAATTAACAAGACTTCTTATTATAATGTCTTTGTGTAATATCTATAATCTTCTCTCCCAAATACTCGACTGAAACTCTTATACGCCGATCTTTTATCGCTTTAAAAACTCTAAATGTAGATTCTTATGGCATAGTTTCTCTGAAATCTTTTACAATTTATAAGAAGGGCACTGACCTATACCAAGATAATTCAGACTCGATAGCCGACAGCAGCCAGACCCATCCAAGAATAAATGCTTCTTCTCAACCAGAATCCGACATTGGACTATTGACTATCTCTGGCTTCAAACTGCTCGTTGCTCAGAAAGCTGACCGCTTTCATCCTGTTTCTCTTCAGACGGAAGCTTCATAAACTTCATTAAATAAGCACCAAGGAAATACATGCCTGCGAAAATCCATATAACGCCATGAACACCAATAAGTCCGATGAATGCTCCAACAATTGCCGGTGCGATAAAGTAGGACATCCCTGCACCAAAACTTACTATCGCCATCGCAGACCCTTTATTCTCAGGAGCCAGCGATGCTACAAGAGCTGAAAGTGGGACGAAACCACAAAGAGTAATCCCCATTAGAATACCGACAATATTCAAGGCTAAGAAACTGCTGCCAAAAACCTGTGGCGTGTAAAGCATAACTAATAACATGACACCCATGCCGAAGCTGCCAAGCCATTGAATCGTTTTGCGCCAGCCTAACCATTTATCACTAATGTAAGGGATGATTAGGTTAAATACAATATTTGCAAACCACATGGTTCCCCACATTTGCAGAAACTGTTCAGTAGTGAATCCATATTTAGAAGACAAGTACATCGGGAAAAAGATAGGCAGTGCACCGATACCTGTCGAATTGATAATCCGGACGATTCCGCCTATTGCAACTTTCGGTTGTTCGATACAAATCGTAAATCCACTCAATAAGCTTTTTAGCTTTTCCTTCGCATTTCCTGCTTGTTTTTTTATTCCATCATCTTTAACAACTAATACACCCATGATGCCGCCAATCAGTACCCAAGCCACTGCACTCCACAATAACCCGATATATCCGATTTTTGGTAGCATGTAGGCTGGAAAATAACTGCCCACTACATAAAGCCCGCCGCTCCAAGCTGCCCAAAACAGACCTACAGCTGTAGCCAAAATGCGATCTGGACTGCGATAAGTAATCCATACTAAGAAGGAGTAGCAAAATAAAGGATAACCTAAACCACGAATCCCATAAGTTGGTAACATAATAGCGTAACTGTTTAGCTTTAAACCATATTCAATGAATAAAACTTGACCGATCAACCAAGTGACAAGTCCGATAATCATTACTTTCCTTGGTCCCCACATTTGGGTAAGTACACCAGAAAAGTAAGATGCGATTGCCAGCACGGCTCCATATACTGCAAAAATAGTAGCGGATTGCTGAACAGTCAATCCCTTTTCAATAAGATACGGAGACAACCATGCGTGCTCGAGGCCGTCACCAGCCATAAAAATTAACACTGCAACATATCCCCAAACCACTCCCATAGGAAGGCCACCAAGAGTACGTTCCTGACCTATAACCGCTTTCATTTTTTTACACCCCTGTTTTTATTATGATTGGGCGATTAGGAGGATTGTCCTCCTAATCATTTTTACAAAACTTAAGCCCACCATATTTCCGTTAATTGCTCTTTAAACAAGTTCCCTTCAACAGCGGATTGCTTTCATTAAGTATTCATTGACGGATGCAAGCATATCTTCATGTTCAATGGAAAGAATATAATCATAGCCTACAGAACGGTAAACATACCTTGTTTTATGAAAGGACCTCCTGCCCAACTTGAACTTTCACCCATTTTTGTTGTTGATGGCTTTCTAAAATGGCATCTGTAATACACATCGATATATGACCATCTTCAAATGTTGCGAAATTAGCCTGATCATGTAATGGGTTCTTGCCTTCTCGAATGAATGTATAGAAATTTAACATTCCATGTTTCAACGCATCCGGCCAGCCTTCATTGTGCCCGCCAGGATGATGGATAGCTGATCTCGCTTCCGGCGAAAACAAAGCAGGGTCTGCCAACAGCACTTCATTCGCTTTGTCTCGATGCCCGATCCACAATTTCTCTGGCTCTTCTTGATTCCAGTAGGCGGAATGTTGACTGCCATTGATTTCAAAGCTCAATCTGTTTTTCCGTCCCGCACTGACTTGCGAAACTGTAAATACGCCTCTCGTTCCATCCTCAAAGCGCACAAGAACAGATGCATAATCCTCTGTACTGATTGGAACATCTTCATATGTTTCTTCCTGTGCTTTTTTTGCTCCAAAAGTGGCTACATTTGAAGTGGATTTTTTTCTTACCGGTATAACCGTGGCTAAATCAGCGAATACTTCCACAATTCTTTTGCCGGTTACGTATTGAACGGTATCACACCAATGAGATCCGATATCCGCTACTGCACGTGATTTTCCACCCACTCCAGGAGCTAAACGCCAATTAAAATCTGTCTCAAACAATAACCAATCCTGCAAATAGCTTCCATGTACTAAATTCACTTTTCCCAATTCGCCATGTTTAATCATCGTAGCCAATTGTTTCACGATAGGAAATTGTCTATAGTTAAAATTCACACCATGTACGACCTTATATTCCTTGGCTAACGCTAATAATTCCGCAGATTCTTCGCTGGACATCGCCAACGGCTTTTCCGATAACACATGCTTGCCCGCTAAAATAATCTCTTTATTAATGGCAAAGTGAAGATGATTCGGCGTACAATTATGAACTACCTGTATTTCACTGTCTCGCAGCATGTCACGGTAATCGCCGTATGCTTTAGGAATCCCTAGTTCAGCAGCTTTTTTTTCAGCAGCCTCTTGACTACTCTCTGCCAATCCAACCACTTCTACAAACCCGAGTCTTCGGATGGCTTCAATATGAGTAGGTCCGATAAAACCAGTTCCAATAATTCCAACCTTTACCTTTTCCATTTTTTCTCCTCCTCAACAACCTATATTTTTTAAGTTTTTGATGTATAGAGGCTACCATCCTATCAGCAGCCTCTATAGAGATTTCTACTTATGCTTTTACTAAATTTTGTGCAAGGCTAACCCATTGACCTTTTTCAGCTGATTCAAGAATCGCATCTGCAATCAATTCAATACGGTAGCCATCATTGAAGTTTGGTGAAAACTCTGTATCTTCAGCAATTGCCTTAAACAAATCATACGTTTCAATGATTTTTGTTTCGCCGTAACCAATACCCAAAGCAGGAATTGGCCATAATCCTTCACCGTATGGAGTCGCTGGGCCTGTATAAACCGTTCTGAAGCCTTTTGCATCACTTGGATCATCCGCGAAGCAAACTTGAAGCTCGTCACGGCGCTCATAGTTAAAGTATAGGGAACCTTTTTCACCATGAATTTCAAACGTTAGGAAGTTATTGCGTCCCCATGCATTACGCGTTGCTTCAATCGTTCCCATAGCACCATTCTCAAACTTAACCATCGTAATCACTTCATCGTCTACATCGACTGCCGCTTTTGGCACATCATTGCTGCCGCCTTTTACTGTACCTAATTTGTCCATACCGCCTGTTTGAATTGGTCTTTCTGGAATCCATGTTTTTGTCATCGCATTTACATCTGTAATTTCTCCAACAAGGTAGCGGGCAAAATCAACTACATGTGTTCCGATATCTCCTAGAGCACCTGAACCGGCGATTTTCTTTTGGAAGCGCCATGATAATGGTGAATTCGGATCCGCTGACCAGTCTTGCAAATACGTGCCGCGGAAGCTTAAAACCTTTCCGATTCGTCCTTCTTCAATATATTTTTTCGCAAGAGCAACGGCTGGTGTTCTTCTGTAGTTGAAGGCAACCGCATGCTTTACACCTGCTGCTTGTACCGCTTCTAGCATTTCCTTCGCTTGTTCCGCACCTAATGCCAATGGTTTTTCGCAAATAATATGCTTACCAGCCTTTGCTGCTGCAATGGCAATTTCAGCATGCGTATTATTTGGAGTCACGATGTCAATCACATCAATTTCCGGATTGTTCACGACCTCTCTCCAATCCGTAGAATAATGGTCAAATCCTAATCGTGCTGCAGCATCTTTAGCTAATTGTTCATTTACATCTACCACTGTATGACGATGAGGAATTGCTGGCGCCGGCCAGAAAAACATTGGCATTCCTGCATATGCAAGTGAATGCGCTTTACCCATAAATCCTCCGCCAATCATACCTACGTTTAATTTTTTCATTTTTATAAACCTCCAATATAATTAGTAAGCTCGGCTGCCCTTTGAATGAGCCCCAGAACATTCTCTTATGGTAAATAAGTGCCTAACAAATCGTAAACGTTTACAGTAAACTTATAATGTTTTCGGTTGAAAATATTGATATCTCTATGTTCTACAACCGATTTAGTCAACTTGTCTGTAAACGTTTACGATAAACTCATAATGTTTTCGGTTAAAATCGTTGGAATTTGTACCTTTCACAACCGATTTAATCGATTTGTCTGTAAACGTTTACAGACTATTCAAAAAAATTCAGACTTGGTATTCCCTGCATGAATTTCTTAAAATCAGATGCCTTTTTAAAATAGGCTGCTTCATGCTTGCTCTCTTTTCTTTCGCGTTGCCTATGATTGCATTGTAAGCGGAACTAAATTTGTTGTCTAATTGCCTTCAAACATGAAAATGCTTCATTTAAAGGTGATTTTTTAGGTTTCAACCATTAATTTTATCCGTAGGGACAAAAAAAGAAGAATTTTAAAATAAGATCCTGAATTCTTTGTATTCCTGTTCTTTCTAATGTACATTTACTAGAAAAACATTAAAAAGGTAAACAACAAGCGCAATCATATCGCTCATTGCTTACCTTCCTACAGCACTTTATAGGCCTGCACTTTATCTAATTTATTTTTAAAAATCCTTCCCGGCTTTTAGTATTTAGAAATATATGTAAGAAACTCCGCTCAACTAAAGTACTAAGTGGAAGTACAGGACTCCCTGTTTTGATAATAATGCAATGTTGCTGTCGTCACGATCAGTGAATAACAGGAATAAAATGACTGACTCATTCATGAGTAGCATTAGACAAAAGTATGTATCCTATCATTATGGTTTTACAAACTGACAATAGTGTGCATTTGTATTTGATTATATATAACCGTATCTCTACAAAAGGAATAAGTCACAAGTATACTATCATGAATTACGAAACATGGTTAACTGGAAGGTCCAACGATACATAGGAGGTATTGCTTACATGAAAATGTTGGTGCTCTTTTTCTTTATCTTTTTCTTAAGTATAGCTCTTACTATTATGGTTGATCTTATGATGGGAATGAAAATTTCTATGGCTATCAAAAATATAAAAGGTCCTTTCTCGGTCATGACAATACCGGAATATTTTATCATGTTCGTCTTCCTAGCCATCGTGTCTGTGCCACCCATTGCTTCGTTCCTTAAATCAAGGAAACAAGTACAACCGCGTGAAAAATCGTAACTTATCCTTCATCATCAGCCCTGATATTGGAAGGATAAAGACCAAATCTTTTACGAATCAAATCGACCAATAAAAGGAACACAGGAAGTGCTACAGACAAAATGGGAAAGACATAATGTATTACAAATTTCCCTTCTTGAAAATGTTCTGTCAAATTGGTTGCTATTACTAGCGATAAGAAAAGGATTATGATTCCGATAGGCAACACGAGCTTTTTCGGTTTCTGCAGCTTGAATAAATTTGATGCTACACTCACTGCGGCATAACAATAGATGGATACCTTGAAAAAATCACCAATAATTAAAGTAAGAATAACAATAGGATCCAAACGTTGCAGGAAATCTGCTATGTTCACTTTACTGATCGTTACAAACAAAGGAAAGGTTGCTCTGCTGTACATATCAGCCCCAAGAACAGAGATTTCAATAGCATGCGTGATACTTAATATAATGCCACTGAAAATTAAAGCGATTACTCCTGTCTTTCTTCCCTTTTGGGGTTTATTTAAATAAGGAAGAATCGTGGTAAAACAAATCATTTCACCAAAAGGAAATATCAATACATCAGAGTATGATGTTACTAAAATGTCCTTCCATCCTTTTGATACTACAGGAAGTAAATTCTTAAGATCGATTAGACCGGAAATAAATACAAGGATATTTCCTAAAACACCTAAAATAATTAGAATTATCAAATAGATTTCTGCCATTCTTGCTAGCACTTCTATCCCTTTACGAAGTATATAAATAATTGTAATGATCATTAAAGCATTAATGGCAAGTAATGGAGTCTGGTCATAGGCAGAGGTTATCAATAAGTCACCAGCTTCTCTTAAGTCCCTTGCAGCGATATAAATAAAAAATGGAATATATAATAAACTAAGTGGCCATCCGATATATTTGCCCAGAATTTTCTGGGTATACCCACTAAATGGCAACTCCGGATATTGGCGAAAAAAATAATCATAAACGAGAAATAACAGGATGCCTCCAATTAAAGCGAGCAGTATCGACAGCCAGACACTCTGCTCGACCGCAAATCCAATAGGAATAACGAGTGCGGTACCAAACTCAAACAACAAGATCAAGGCAAACAATTGTCTTGCGCTAATTCTTTCTTTTTCCATTTTTAATATATCCCCCCTTCTTCTCTGGTACCTCATTTCTTTAGATCTGACAAATATGGTTTCGTCCGCATACCTGGACGCCGGATGAATGCGTCCACCTTGACGTCTATCTTGCTTACGGCAAATGTCTTGCTCCATTCTTTCCTCATCTTCTCCCACGTTTTCGGATCTGCTCGTTTCACTGCTTCCCCGAATCCAAAGATATCGCTTTTCTCACTCTGAGCGATTTCTACAGCCTTTATAACTTCTCTCTTTGTTTCTCTTATCCATTCTTTTTCCAGCTTCGTGATTTCTTCTTGTTTGGTTAAATCGATTGGACATCTCACCTCACCCACATTTCCTTCTTGCCGTATATCGATATGGATAACTGGTCTCCCGGCTTGTACTTCCACGGTAACATCCGTTTTTGATCGAATAACTTCAATACCAATGGCATCTTTTTCATCTTTACAATCAATATTCATAATTGTGCCCTTCATTTTATTTTGAACCCGCAAGATCCCACGTATCTCATTTCCGTCCACCCAGCGCTTTAACTTTCCTTCCTTGAAAAGGGCAACCCCTTTAATTTCTACCAAGGCCTGGGGGTCAGTCTGTTCCATATTAGATTTCTTTTTTCCTTCTTTCGGGTTTCCGACAATCTTAGCCCCGCTGATAATCGGCTCTCTTCCCTCGACTACTAAAGCCTTAATTACGTCATCAATTTTACTATTAACATTCTCTGACCATAATTTTCCTGCTAGCTCTACTTCCCTAGTGTAAGCATTTGCCGGGATGCTTTCTAATGGAGTAAGGATTTTCAACATAGCCCCAGCCTCAACATCTCTTGTTACAAGTACCTTAGTGGTAAGACGGGCTTCACTGTCCCTATCAAAAAAATCGAATACTTCTTGGATTCCTTCTTTTGCTACTGCCTCTTCAATGACAAGTAGCTGCATATGTGAAAAAAAAAGTTGCCGCGGCACTTTTTGCGATGCTTTTCGAATCGCTTCGAATAGGTTTTTTCCTACTCCCGTAAAAACAGCTGTCGGTGCAGCATTTGCTCCTGCCCCTCCACCTGTTGCTCCTGGCGCAACGGCCCCTGGATTGACTACTTGAAAAGATACCTTATATTCATTTGTCTGTTCCACTTTATCTATCCCTATTGCCATAACAATGGCCAGCTTATTCAATTCTCTGCTGTTCCAGCAGCCTGCCATCAGCAATACAATCCCAAAAAGCAAAACGGTTAGGATCACCCATTTAGTTTTCATTTCTGTCCCCCTTTTTTTCAGGAGGAGAAGGCTTTAGATCCTGCTCCATGCGTGTTATTTTATTTTGGCTAATCAGTCGAGGGCGTGTAAGAAATGACCATAAGGGCAGACGTAAAATGGCATCCTTCTGATCTGCAGAAATAAACGGAGCAAGAGGAGCCATATAAGGAATTCCAAAAGAACGCAAGCTGCAAAGATGGCCAATAATCATCAGATTACTGATCGCAATCCCATAAAAACCAAATATCGCTGCAAAAATCATGATTAAAAATCGGAACAACCGCACAGAAATCGCCATATTAAAAGCTGGGGTAGCAAAACTAGCAATCCCCGTAATAGCGACCACAATCACCATTGCTGGGGATACAATTCCAGCCTGCACTGCTGCTTGTCCCAATACAAGTCCACCTACAATCGATACGGATTGGCCGACCGCCCGTGGCAAGCGAATACCCGCCTCACGCAAAATCTCAAAACTGACTTCCATCAAGAAAGCCTCGACAAACGCAGGGAAAGGAATATTTTCCCGTTGTGCCGCCAGATTGATCAAAAGGGGGGTCGGAATCATTTCTTGATGAAACGTAATAGCTGCGATATAGACAGAAGGTCCTAAGAAAGAAATAAAAAAAGCTACAAACCTTAACAAGCGAATCGCTGTTATAATATCGTAACGATGATAGTAGTCTTCAGTAGACTGAAAATACATAAAAAACGTAGTGGGTGCCAAGAGAACAAATGGTGTTCCATCTACAAAAATCGCTATTCGGCCTTCCAATAAATTTGCAGCGACACCATCCGGTCGCTCCGTATTGTAAATCGTAGGAAATAGGCTAAATGTTTCGTCCTGAATCAATTCCTCTATATAACCGGATTCAAAAATACCATCAATTTCAATGTCATTTATTCTTTGCCTAACTTCTTGCACAAGTTTATCATTGACGATACCTTTTACATACATAATCGCTACGTCTGTTTGTGTCACCTTGCCTATTTTCATCGTCTCAAACCATAGATTGGGACTTTTAATCCGACGACGAACGAGGGATATATTTGTCCCAATGGACTCACTAAAACCGTCCTTTGGACCACGAATAACCACTTGTGAGGATGGTTCCTCAATCCCTCTCGATTCTCCTCCTCTCGTGCTACTACCGATTACTTCCACCCAACCGTTAACCAAAATGACCGTATCTCCGGAAAAAATGGACAAAATTAATCCTTTCCAATCTTTGATGACTTTTACTTCTCCGACGGTTAAAGCATTATCTTTAATAAAATCAAAGATACTTTTATCCGATACCATGTTTCTGAATGTCTCCTCAGCAGTATCAAGCATCAAGGAACGCAGTACAAAATCACTGACCATATTTTTGTCCGCTAAACCATCGATATAGACTACGGCAACTTGATCCTGCGAGCTTCCGATTTCAAATTCACGGATAATGACATCAGGACTGTTTCCAACAGCTTGTCTAATTTGATGAAGGTTTTCTTGTAAATCACAGTGAAGGAAAAGTTCATCTGTATCCCATGATGTTTCTTCGTGTTTATCTCGTTTTTCCCTTTCCATTTGTTTACGAAAGTTATTCCAAAATGGCATATTTATCCCAGCCTCCATGTATTACATTTTTTCACAGTTGAACTTGTTTTTATACACTGATAAAGGTTTTATCAATCAACCATGAATACCTCCACTTCAACATCCACACGAAAAAACGCTCGAGAGTATCTTAAACAAGGCTGAAAAGGAGATTGTATTATGATGACATAAAAAGGGGCTGATACGAATTATCGTAATCAACCCCTTTGAATATTATTGACTTGCTACAGAGCCGCCATCCACACGAAGGTTCACTCCGTTAATAAAACTAGCCTGGCTTGATGCTAGGTATAAAACAGCTGAAGCTACCTCCTCGACTGTACCTGGCCGTTTTACCTCTACATGAGGTCGATTTTCTTTGAGAAACTTCTGAATAGCTTCGTCGTAGCTGATATTTTGCTTTTGGGCGTCATCTTTCAATAAGTTCTCCAGCATTGGTGTCATAATAAATGCGGGGGATACGGTATTAACTAAAATCCCCTGCTCAGCATACGCTTTTGATAAGCTTTTGGTAAAGTTAATGAGCGCTGCTTTTGAAGCGTTATAATGCGGCATGAATGGATCCGGTTGCACACCACATTCTGAGGAAATATTAATTATACGTCCATATCTTGCTTTTTTCATATAAGGGATAACCGCTTTTGTGACACGCACTGTACCAAAAAGATTTATATCAAAAAGATGCTGCCAGTCCTCTATTTCTAGGGATTCAAAGTCAGCAAATCCACTTGCTATTCCTGCATTATTAACAAGAATATCAATAGTTTTGTAACGATCAATAGCTACTGAAACAAGATGATCTACATCTTCCTGTTTGGATAAATCAGCTTGAACAGCAAGAACGCTTCCACCGTTTTGCTCTATCTCCTTTTTGGCTTCATCTAATGCTTCTACGCCCCGTCCACAAATGACAACGTTAGCTCCTTCTGCTGCTAAAGCCTTTGCTATTGCTTTCCCTATTCCCTTACTGCCTCCTGTTACGATGGCCGTTTTATTTTTTAATTGTAAATTCATTTCTGATCATTCCCTTATTTAGTAAATTCTCCAAAAGATTCTATCGTTCGTAATGTACTAACTTAACCTAACGTAATGTTAAATTATTAATACTATAAGAAAAGGATTAACTCTTGCTCACACATAAGTAGAGAGTTAACCCTTGTCCTTTATTACCAAACTTTCAAATTAAGAAGTGACTCTTAAGTCTTAACTCTGTTGGGGGGCAGATGCCCACTGAGGTTACGTTTCACCGTACTAGGGGTCAGACCCTTACTCAATTAACGCTTTACTTTGAGTTAGGCACCTTTTATTTCGGTCGCTTCAAATAATTGTACTTGGATTGGTTCGCTTATTAGTCCTGGGACAGCATGGATAAAGTTTTGGAAATAAGCGGTTGCTTCATGAACGTCAATTGCCGCTTGATCCTTCCACACTTCTACAAACACAAAGGTATTGGCCTGTTCTGGGTGTTCGTAATATTGATAGCTAATATTGCCTTCTTCCGCTTGAGATGGTTCCGTTACTAGTTTAGCTTCGTCCAGGAATGATTGGCGATGCCCTGGATCCACTTTAAAATACGCATGAATGATAATCATCTATAATTTCCACCTTTATACTTAATCTCTTTTATGATATTGCTCCAACAATTTCTTTCATATGTTCGATAGATTGCTTCGTGAAGTCATCAAAAATAGTAGATTCACCTTGAAGGCCTGATGCTACGTAAGGATTTGACACGGCAGGAAGGAACTCCATCGTAATATAGCCCTTATAACCTAGTTCTTTAAGTAGCGAAATGACTGGTCTAAAATCCGTTTGCCCTAGCCCCGCTGCTTCCCTTGTGTTATCAGCGATGTGTACATGGGCAAAATAACGTGAAATTTTGTTTATCGATTCAGTCATACTACGTTCCTCTATGCTCATGTGGAACAGATCAGCCATAATCCCCAGACCTTCTACATTGATTTCCTCAACAAAACGTACGGCTAAAGTCAAATTATTAACTAAATAGGTCTCATAACGATTCAATGCTTCAATGGCAAGAGTAATTCCTTGTTCCTTCGCATATAGCGCTGCCTCTTTCACACTCAAAATCGCCTTATTCCATTCCTCCTCAAGAGTCGTTTCTGGACTTAGTTTACCAACACATGTAGGGACGACAATAAGGGTTGAAGCATTTAAAGCTTTAGCTAAATCAACCGATTTTTTTACATATTCCACGGCATTTTTTCTAATTTCATCATTTGATGACGAAAGATCTCTTTCAGGAGTAAAAATCCCACAAATGGAGCTGCATTCCAATTCATTTTTTTTTAAAAGTTCTTTGGTTTCCTCAACATCAATGGTATACGGCTCACCAGCTAGTTCGACACCCTGATAACCATATTTTTTCAGCCTTTTTAAGCTATCTTCTAAACTTTCATTTCCGAATATCCATTGTGTAGCACTATATTTGAACATTATGATAATCGCTCCCTACAACTTAAAATTTTGACAATGCGGAATAAATGAAAGGGATATTCTCAGTCCATTTATTATTCAATTTCAACCAAGATTTTAATCGTGTCTTTGTTTTTATCTGCCTCTACAATACCTTCTTCTAATTGATCTAATTTAATTGTCTTACTGAAGATCGCTTTTGGATTAAATCTCTTTGATGAAAGTAATTGAATCGCTTTAGTCCAAGTTCCATAAGTACCTGCATATGAACCTACAATGGTAAGTTCCTTACTAAAGATTTCAAATGGCTTCACATCTAGTGTTGCATCAGCAGGGGCTGCACCGTATGCTACGATTGTCCCGCCTTTTCTAATCATTTGGAAAGCTTGTCTATAAGTTGGCATTGCTCCAACTACTTCGAATACAACATCAGCACCTCTTCCTTCCGTCGCATGAAAGACTTCTTGAATAGAGTCCTTTTCTGATGCATCAATAACAACGTCTACTCCCAGTTCTCTTGCTTTCTGAAGACGCGCTTTGTTCATTTCCGAAATAATTACCTTGCTTGCTCCATTTAACTTTGCCATAACAGCATGTGCCAGACCCATTGGACCTGCACCAATAATCGCGACGATATCTCCCATGACTACATTTGCCCGCTCCTGCCCGCGAATAACACAAGCTAGCGGTTCAATGTAAGCACCTTCCTCCCAAGACATTCCTTCTGGTAACTTATAAGTATTATTTTCCGGCGCTTTTACAAATTCAGCAAATGCTCCGTTTGTATGAACACCAAGTTGCTTAATGTTCTCACAGAAAAGCTTTTGGCCTGTACGGCAATAATAACAATTTCCGCAGCTAATATTAATATCAGCAGTTACTCGATCACCAACTGCTACACTGGTAACGGTAGCTCCTATCTTGACAACTTCGCCAGCAAATTCATGACCTTGGATTAATGGCATAGGAGCAGGGAAATGACCGTTGTAAATATGTGGGTCTGTTCCACAAATTCCACAAGCTTTAACCTTGATGAGAACCTCGTTATCGTTAATTTCTGGAACAGGTACCGTTTCAATTTTCAAGTCATGTGCTGCATAAGTTACTGCGGCTTTCATTTCTTTTTGATCAAACCCTGAATCTATACCTTGATTGTTAACTAATGTGTTCTGAGCCATTTTATTCTTCCTCCTTAAATAATTTTTTTAGGAAAACGATTGACTCTTCTGTATATTGATCATAAAACTCTTCACATCTTGTTCCATTAAATGGATCTGCAAACGGAGGCAATAGCTCCATCGTTAAATATCCGCTATAGTTAATATCGCGCAAAGCCTGAGCGATTGGCTTAAAATCGATATGCCCCCTGCCTGGTGCCGCTCTATTACTGTCAGCGATGTGAAGGTGATATAATTTATCTCCAACCATTCTGATGGTATCCGCAATATCGACTTCTTCAATATTCATATGATACGTATCACCCATAACTCCTACACTTGGCAGATTAACACGATTAACCAGCTCAAGTGATTGCTCTAATCGATTGATTAAATAGTTTTCGTAGCGATTCCATGCTTCTACAGTCAACCTGACACCATGTTCGCCTGCATAAATACCAGCTTCGCGTATTCCTTCCTCAGCCCACTTTAGCTCAGTTTCTCGATCGGCCTCTTCATAAATTTTCATACAGGCAGTTGGAGTCAACGAGATTCCTTTTGCTCCGATTTTGCTGGCAAAATCGACGCAGCTTTTTAAATAATTGACTGCATTTTTTCTAATATTTTCATTGCTGGAGACTAAATCTCTTTCAGCGTTATAAATGGCACAAATTGTGGAAGCTTCAATATTATATTTAGCCAGTAATTCTTTAATGCGGTCAGCATCCATTTGTTCTGGCTCGCCAACAAATTCCACACCGTTATAACCAAATTTGACAAGTCTGGCAATACTAGTTTCAATATCTTCTCCTGCATATACTAGCGTGTTGTAAGAGTACTTAATCATACAAACATCTCCTAATCACCAATTTTAGATTTTCTACGATAATTGCATTAATTTATGAAAATCCCTTCCCCTAGATCGACAATGCCGTACTACATTCACCACATCTCGGTAAAATGTTCCTTGAACATAGCCCCTTTTAAGAGAGAGATCGCTTTTTCAAAACCATATTACATTCTTTAATAGAGGCCGCATATAAAAGCGTCCTCTATTAAGTTTTAGTTCTCATCCAGAGGGTTTAGTAATCTACTTTTCTAGTTTTCTAATTGATCATTATTTTGCTGCTTTTTGAATAACTTCTGGTGCATCTTGACGATAAGCCATTTTCCAAACCTTTAAAACATTTTCTTTTGTTACTTTCATCGGTGGAACAACATAATATGGTTCTAATTGCTTGCCAAGTAATGAATATCCGGCTACAAGCGCTTGGGCAGCTCCATTTTCATAAGGTAACTGTGCTCCAAGACCTTTTACATTTCCTCCAGAAGCAATTTGAAGCGCTACATTCGTTCCCAAATCAACTGTCGTAATGACTAAATCATTTTTCCCTGCTGTACGAGCTGCAGCAAGTGTTCCTTCCGCTGGTACATCCCAAATCGCGAAAATGCCATCTAAATCAGGGTTTTTTGTTAACATACCAGAGGCTACTTTTTCAGCATCGTTAGGAGTGATAATTCCACCGTGTGCAACAATTTTAATATTTGGATATTTTTCTTTAATCGTTTTTTCGAATGCATCTTTACGCTGGTTATTGACAAAGAAATTAACATCGTGGAAAATAACACCGATCTTGCCTTTTCCTTTTAGTTCTTCACCCATGATTTCGCCGGCAAAGATACCGTTTCCATAGTTATCTGAAGAAACAACGCTTACATAATCTTTTCCAGCTTGGAAACCTTTTGGCACATTATCCATAAATACTAATTTTACACCTGCTTCTGCAGCCTTTTTAAAAGCGGGAGCAGTAGCAACTGGATCAACCGGCAAAGCTACGATAACATCTGGTTTTTTAGCCATGATGGTTTCGATATCTGAAATTTGTTTTTCAGGCTTAAATTGTGCATCAGTAACAGCAACAACTTCTATGCCCATTTTTTCAAAAGTATCTTTCACACCATTGATGATGGCAGTTGAGAAATCGTTTCCTACATAGTGCATGGAAATAGCGGCTTTGAATTTACCTTCTTTAATTTTCTTTACATCCTCTTCAGACAATTGCAAAGTTGCTGCAGGAGTAGCTGTTTCTCCATTTGGACCAGTACTTAAAATTTTCTGATCGCTTGGTATTTCCGGGTTAATGGTAAGAGGATAAGTAATTTTTTCTGATGCTACTTTTTCATTTTTTTGCTGCCCCGAAGTATTGGCACTTTGTTTTCCACAGCCCATAAGAGCCAAACTGCTAATTAATAGTATCGTAACGATTAGTGAAGTAAGTTTTTTCATAGTAGCCTCCATTAAGTGATTAATATAATAATGTTGAGTTTTAGTAATGTCTAGAAATCAAATAATAGTATTTTAAATGCCATTACAAAGTGAAAATTTCTAGTTTAAGCAGGCCAACCTTGTAGAATTTTAGCTATCTAGGTCAGCCCCGTTATCAATTCATCTTAAAAATTTGAGGTTAATGCTTACTTACAGCCAATTTTTTCGTGTCCCAAGTCGATTAAATATTCCGTTGCCTTTCTGGCACCGCTGATGTTATCAATCGAAACAGTTGGGATGCTGGAGCCTTCAATATACTCACATGCCAGCACCACCGGAAAACTTCGGCCTACCTCTTCAACGGCTGCTGCATCCATCCTGTTAGTTGATAAAACCATTCCATCTGCTTTTTTTTTGCTTCAGGATGTTTAAATACCCCCTTTTCTCGTTCCGCATCATTGCCTGTATCGCCGAGTAAAACCTGATATCCTTTTGCAACAGCGACAGCTTCAATACCCCTTAACACTTTTGAAAAAAGGGATTTGTAATGTCAGGCACAACGACTAGGACCGTTTTCGTTTCGAGCCTTCTTAGCTGGCGTGCTAAGATATTAGGCTGATAATTCAATGCTTCAATCGCCTTTAACACCTTTTCCGTCGTTTTTTCCCTTACTGTTTCAGGCTTTGTTAATACTCGAGATACTGTTGCAGTAGAAACATTAGCCTTTTTCGCTACATCCACAATCCCAACCATCTTTGTTCTCGTTTCCTTTCCTGTATCTATACTCAGATTGTAAACGATTACAAAATTGTCGTCTAATTGCCTTCAGACAATCTTTTTTTCCATTTGGCTGATAGTTTCTTTCATCCAGAAGGCCCTTTCATTCATTCGGACAAAAAAAGTATTTTTTTTAAAAAATAAGACCCAGTAATTTTTCTTTACTGAGCCTTACTTTTTACAACGATTTACATTTTTGTAATTCAACTAGCTTATGCTTGGAGACTCTTGCTGTTTCTTCGTAATTTTTAAAACGAGCAATATACGTTTGTCCAGCCACTTCAATTCTCGTTAAATACTGCAAATTAATAATAAAAGAACGATGAGAAACAACAAATCTCGAATCAAGCAGCTCCTCGAGATTCATTAATGCCTCATTTATTTCAATTTTTTTATCAATCGTATGAATGACGGACTTTCGGTCTGCCTTTTCAATAAAAATAATATCGTCTAACTGAATAAAGGAATATTGATGGTTCTGGTGCAAAGATAATTTATAAAAAACGTAGGATATGAATTTTCTGCTAACTTACGGATTATGATACGATACCGAACAGCTTATCAATGAATTCTTTTCGGTTTTGGGCAGATTTCACCCCTTGATGAACCTGCTTCTTTTTAATCATATGCATCGCTTCTATGCCACTCAGTATGTAAGTGGCTGTACGAAATGATTTCAATCCTAACATAGAACGAACTCGCTTCTTTATAAAACGATGATCCTGTTCCACGATATTGTTTAAATATTTCTTTTGTCTGAGTTGCATGCCTGATGGCATGTTTTTTTCTTTCCTCAATTCTTCAACTGCTATAGGATAAGCCGGATTTTTATCCACTGTTATGACACGTGGCTTAGAAACATGAAAAGACCGCAAACCCTTCTTAAAGAAGTGCTTTGCAGCCTTATGATCTCTTGTTTTGCTTAGGTAAAAATCAATCATACTTCCTTCGGAATCAACTGCGCGATATAAATACATCCATTGACCTTTTACCTTGATATACGTCTCATCTACTCGCCAAGAATCGTTTGTTTTCTTAAGGTGACAGCGAACTCTCTTGTCTAGTTCAGGACCATATTGATGTACCCAACGCATGATGGTTGTGTGAGCGATGGATAAACCTCGTTCCTCCATCATTTCTACCAAATCACGAAAACTGAGATTGTACCGTAGGTAACATCTTACAGTTAGCAAAATAATGTCAGGCTGATACTGTTTCCATTCGAATAAATTTTGGTTTTCCATACTGATCATGCCCCTTTTTTAGAGTAGTAGTATCAGTATGTCCAAGATTTAGAGATTAATTGCATTATCTTGAAGTTTTTGCACCAGAACCAACCGATTTTTTGTATTGAATGTAAACTAATGCCTATAAGTATGCATTAATTTTGTTGATTTTATTGGATTACGGAGAGATGGTTATAGGATAATACTACGCTAAAAAAACAGAAAGCAGTCTCGTTTGAGACTGTCAGTTGACATAAAATCCGAAGTCGGAAGTCAATAAAAATAGCTATTTATAAAATTTGGTCAAATTATGGTTTAAGATTACAGTTATTTTACTAATCTGCTCAATACTTCAATAAAAAAAGGAACAGCGACGGCACACTGCTCCTCAACATTAGATCCTCGTTACTTCAACGACAACAAAAAAAAGCTGTTGGGCCAAATGGGATCTCAAATGGGACAACCGTTCCTCCTGAATTTCTACATCTTTCGAATTCCTCTTGAGATGGAAGAATCTGATTACAAGATCCCAAAAGTCCTGGAATCATCGGAGGAAACGAAGCAGGAAACGCACAAGGATTGGGGGATTGTCTGCTGTACGCATCTCTTTGGGCTCTTAATTTATCATAGTATGATCCCATATTATACCTCCTTTCTTTACTTTTGTAACATTATATTAAAATTTAATAGTTTTCGTCCCATGTTTGTCCTCATTTTCTAAGGAACCTAAACATGTATGTATATACATGTCAGGTTAACATAACTCCTCATTATCGGAAGTGGATTCCCTCGGGCATCCGCGCCAACACTGGATTTCTCGCAATCTCTGAAATTATTACGTATGCAGGATTTTATGCAATACCCAAACGGCGCGGCTTTGGGTCTCCCTGTCCTTTGACAAATCTCCCTAATTTCCGCATAAAATCTTGTATATTTCTGGGACACATTTTATTCATGACAAAAATATAATAGTAGCGAAATGGAAAGAGAAACCCTGACTTCTTGTTAGTTCATTTTTCCGTAGTTTTCTTTGGACGCACCCCTCTACTTTCAACGGCCCCGAGGGATTTTAAAACACGGATACTGTCCACTGGCACATTTTTGAAAGTTAAAACTCTGACTTTCTTACGCTAAATCAGAAACAAAAGGCATGTTAGGAGTTTTTTAGTTTTTAAATCTTCATAAGAATGTAAGGCTAGTTTAACGGTTGTATCAATCTACGCATGAACATTAAATCATTTCTGGATGGCAAACGTGCTGGATAAATTCGGCCGCTTTACTCCATTGTTTTATCTACGGGAATGATATGGCGATGAGATACAGGAGATGCTAATATGACCGACGTATGAACATTCCCCATTGGAATTAAACGATCAACAAGTTTCTGAAGGCCTTCAATTCCTGAGACAGCTGCCTTGATAATAAAACCAACATATCCGGTTGTCTGATGACATTCAATAATATCTGTCTCGTTCCTAACCCATTCTCCAAATTGTTGGGGAGTCACTTTAAGGTCGCTGAGTTGAATAATCAATAGGGTATCTCTTCCGACAGCTGACGGAGACACTCTTGCACTAAATCCTTCAATAATCCCTTTTTCTACTAAGCGATGCAATCTTTCAGTAACGCTTGGCCGGCTAAGAGATAACTGTTTTGATAATTCGCTAACTGTCATTCGTGCATCTAACTGAAGGAGTTGAAGAAGTTTAACATCTAATTGATCCATATAATCACCACTTTCAAAATGAAGGAATATAATCATATTTTTATTCAAAACAAATCACAAAATGTCAAAATGCATTCCTTTTTTCATATAAGTTTGATTATTAATAGTCTATCATTAAGTTGTCGAATTTTTCAATCAAATTTCATTTCGTAAAAATAGTTAATTTTCTTACGTTTACAGATGCTACATTCCCATGCTACGAAATGAATGTATTGATTGAAAGCGCTGACAAATACACGTTTATCCTCTAAAAGAGGTAACATTCGCTACGCTAAAGCGTGTTTGCTTTTATACATGTTCTTGCGTGATGTTTGAAAGCGAATGTAAAATCGCCCCAAATAGTATCTCTAAAATGTTAGTGTAAAGGAGGTGTCAAAATAGAGTCTATTACTAAGTTTTGTCCTTGTAATTCTGAGGAAGACTTAGAGGAAATATCTAATGAAACTTGTAAGTTTCCATTCTGTAGACAAACAGTAAGGGCTTGTTGGCTTGCCGAAAGCAGGGAGTAGAACTATAAAGCCCTCACGTGTACAGGAAAACACTGCACATCTTGAATGCGTTCTGCATGAAGTCCTGCACTTGAGTCATAAATCGGGTGTGAGAAGTCTTATAATTGGGCAATTCGTGAACATTCAACTCCAAAGATGAATCGTAATATGACAGAAAAATCCGCACGAAAAAACACAGCCGATTGGATGATTAGCGAGTCCATTGTATATCCATGCATCCGCTGATACGTTTATTTTAGAATGAAAAGGGCAATTGATGAAATAATAATTTCGTTTCGAGGGGAGAACATATATGGATTTATTTCGTAAAAAATCGATTTCTCATATACTTACGCATTTACAGAGGACAGATCATTCATTGAATAAAGTCCTTGGTGCTAAGGATTTAACAATGCTTGGTATTGGTTGCATTATCGGTACAGGAATTTTCGTATTGACAGGAGTAGCCGCTGCAGAACATGCAGGACCGGCCCTCGTTCTCTCCTTTATTCTTTCCGGGCTTGCTTGCGTATTTGCAGCACTTTGTTATTCTGAATTTGCTTCTTCTATCCCTATTTCCGGAAGCGCTTACACATACAGCTATGTTGTATTTGGCGAATTTATGGCTTGGATTCTGGGCTGGGCACTTTTACTCGAGTATGGTTTAGCGGCTTCAGCTGTGGCTAGCGGCTGGTCTGGTTATTTCCAAGGATTACTCGGTGGATTCGGTTTAACACTTCCACCAGCGCTTACAAGTGCTTATGATCCAACAAAAGGAACCTTTATTGATATTCCGGCCGTTGTTATCGTTTTGCTCATTACCTTCTTGCTCACACGCGGCTTACGTGAGTCCACACGTGTAAACAACATCATGGTTATCATTAAAATTGTCGTTGTCCTTTTATTTATTGCGGTTGGGGTATGGTATGTGAAACCAGGTAATTGGACACCATTCATGCCTTTTGGCTTCTCCGGTGTTACAGCTGGTGCTGCTTCTGTATTTTTCGCTTATCTTGGCTTCGATTCGGTTGCTGGGGCAGCAGAAGAAGTTAAAAATCCACAGCGCAACATGCCGATCGGGATTATTGCTTCGCTTGCTATTTGCACGTCCTTATATATCATTGTCTCCCTGATTCTTACCGGTATCGTACCGTTTACTGAATTGGATGTAAAAAATCCAGTTGCCTTCGCATTAAGCTACATTCACCAAGATTGGATTGCCGGCTTTATCTCGATCGGCGCCATTACAGGCATGACGACTGTACTGCTCGTACTTTTATATGCACAAACCCGTTTATTTTTTGCCATGAGCCGTGACGGATTGTTGCCTAAAACTATGTCCAAAGTCGATCCAACAAAGAAAACACCTATTATAAACACGTGGATCACGGGTATTTTAGTTGCTGTATTTAGTGGGCTCATTCCACTACACAAACTAGCTGAATTGGTGAATATCGGAACTCTTTTTGCGTATATAGTCGTTTCGATTGGTGTACTTGTTCTGCGTAAAACACACCCAGATTTGCCACGAGCATTTAAAGTGCCGTTTGTACCCGTGATTCCCATCCTGGCTATGCTGTTTTGTGGATACCTTATTTTCAGTTTACCGGTAGCAACATGGATTGGATTTGGAATGTGGTTGATTATGGGACTCGTTGTCTACTTTATGTTTGGTTATAAACATAGTGAACTAGGTAAGAAAGACAAAGGACTTCATCCCCCTGAAGCATTAGAAGAAAAGGTTCAATAGAAATATAGAACAACCAACCATATCCTATTACCTTTAAAGATTAGGTCGCTAATTCAAACAATTTATGAATGAATTCCAGCATATTTTGGGTAGATTTCACCTTTTGGTGAAATTGCCCTTTTTTTATCATATGTACAGCTTCGATGCCTAGCAAAATCAAGGTAGCTGTACGAAGAGATTTCCATCCTAACATGGAATGAAATCTCTTCAGTTCTGATACAAGAAACTTAAAAACAAATGCAATTAATTTCCAAAACTCTGACATGCTGGTATTGGTTTGTGAAATACACTTTTTCAAATTGAAGGTTAATTATCAACTATTGATTCAAAATGAAATGAAAAATACAAAAAAATGTTCTTTTTTTCATGTGAATCCAACAAATAATATACTATTATTAAGTTACTGAGTAATCAAAAAATTCACTCTACTTCTTATCGTAACAGTCTGATTACCTTCCTTATATTTGCTGATGCTACATTGCCACGCTATGAAACAGTTTTTGAAAACGTATACAAAAATGAATTTTCCTATAAAGGAAATAAAATAACGTTTACTGCTTTAAAGTGTGTTTACGTTTATATACGTTTCCGTGTAATGTTCAAAAGCGAATGTAAAATCGTCCCAAATAACATTTCTAGAATATGAGTGTAAAGGAGGTGCAAAAATGGAACTTACTGTTAAGTTTTGCCCTTGCAATTCTGAAGAAGATTTGCACGAATTAAAAAACCACTTGAAACAACTCTCAAATGTAGATGTAGTGGAGAATCGATGCCTAAATTATTGCGGTCAATGTTTAGTACAACCCTTTGCCTTAATTAATGGGAAAAATGTTGTCGGTAATAACGTTGATGATCTTCTTGAAAATATTGGAGAGACTATAAGAGAACTATCAGAAGAATAAAGTAAAACTTCTATCAGTAAGGGTTTTCCAACACATAAGATGTTTCAAATAATCATTCTTTTATATGTGAATGACTCTATTTATTAATTAAAAAAACGGAGGTTATCTCAATGTCTGAAAAACTAGTAGAATTTAAAAAACAACAGAAAGAAGAAGTTTTCCCAGTACAGAATATTCACCATGTGGAGTTGTATGTAGGAAATGCCAAACAGGCTGCTTATTATTACTCCAGGGCGTTTGGTTTTAACATTAAAGCCTATCGAGGATTGGAAACAGGCTGCCGCGATCGTGTTTCATATGTTCTTGAGCAGGGAGCGATGCGTTTCGTTGTTACTGGAACCCTTGAAGATAATACAGATGTAGCCTCGTTTGTAAAGCTGCATGGCGAAGGAACGAAAGACATTGCCTTAAAAGTTTCGAATATTGAAGAAGCATATAAAGGGGCGATAGAACGCGGCGGAATCTCTATTCGTGAACCTTGGACTGAAAGTGATGAAAACGGCCTTGTCAAAAAAGCGATTATCGGTACTTATGGCGATACCATTCATACACTGATCGAAAACGTAAATTACAAAGGAAGCTTCCTACCAGGCTATCAATCATATGAATTTGAGATTGGTTCCTCATCCACGGGTCTTATTGGAATCGATCATATCGTAGGAAATGTAGAAAATATGGAGGAATGGACTACCTACTACGAAAAAGTATTTGGCTTTAATGTACTTAAACATTTTGATGATGAGGATATCTCCACAGAATATTCAGCCCTTATGTCTAAAGTCATGATGAATGGAACAGGACGTATCAAGTTCCCAATTAATGAACCGGCAGAAGGAAAGCGAAAATCACAAATTCAAGAATACTTGGATTTCTATAAGGGACCTGGCGTTCAACATTTAGCTCTTCTGACAAATGACATTATTGCTACGGTTAAGGCGTTAAAAGAGAATGGCGTAGAATTCCTCTATACACCTTCTACGTATTATGAGGATCTGCAAGCACGAGTAGGAGAAATCGATGAAGATTTACGAAAGCTTCAGGAGCTTAACATTTTAGTCGATCGTGATGATGAAGGCTACCTGTTACAAATCTTTACTAAACCAATCGTGGATCGCCCAACACTATTTATTGAAATCATTCAAAGAAAAGGTGCATTAGGATTTGGGGATGGAAACTTTAAAGCCTTGTTTGAATCGATTGAACGTGAACAAGAGCGTCGAGGGAATATCTAAAAAATAAATAAACGTAGTTTATAACAAGTTCTATATTGTTACCTGATTATTCAGTCTGTTTAACAGGCAGAGGGGAGAAAAGCCATGACAGTAAGGAGACAGCTGGAAATCATCAGCAGAACCAAGGGGAATACGATACCAAAAACTAGTATACAAGCTTTTTTATCAAGGCTAATCGATTACGCCGGGCTGTTCCCGCCCGCAAGCCTGCCGCTAGAGACATCGATTCGCAACTATATTACCTATCAGACATGCAAAGATTCATGGATGTTGGGACGCTTCATCATACCTGCCGTGCAGCTAGATGGCCTTGCTTTATATGTATCTCTTTTTTCAAATGACCAGCCCCTGCGTATTTCGGCTATAGGGCGGAAGAGTGATAACGCAGTGACTTGTCTGAAAGGGCTTTATGATGACTTGGAGAACATCATATCCTTTCGCCATAATCACCGAGATGCCATAAAGATAGATGTGTTTGAAATGCCCCTCCCCCCTGTTTCATCTGTCCGGGATCTGTTAGAGACCATCGCAGTGGAGACGGCTAAATGTGATTTGCAAACATTTTGTGAGGCGACGGTTCCTGTAGATGCGGACTGGGAGGATCATATGATTGAAACTCTTGACGCTATTGCCGCGCACAATAGGGACAGTAAAACAATACTTGGTTTTAAGCTACGTACCGGCGGAATCACGGCTAATGCGTTCCCGACACCAGAGCAAGTGGCCGCCGTACTCATCGGTTGCCGTGACCGAAACATTGCGTTAAAGTTCACCGCCGGGCTGCACCATCCTATTCGCATGTACCGTGACGAAGTGAATGCACAGATGCATGGCTTTCTCAATGTCTTTACTGCTGGGCTGCTAGCCAATGTCCACAATCTAGATGTGTGGAAGACAGCGGAGATTCTCGCCGATGAGTCACCAGCCAGTTTCTCCTTTACTGATCAAGGATTGGCCTGGCGGAACTTAACAGTACCTGTTTCTGAAATAATGCGCCTGCGTGAGTCAGCACTTTGCTCCTACGGCAGCTGCAGCTTTGATGAGCCGCGCGATGATTTGCGGATGTTAGAGATTTATAATACGGAGGAGAATTTGAAATGATGAAATCATTTATAAAAGTAGATCCTAAATGCCACTTTCCTATTCAAAATCTTCCTTATGGTGTATTTCGTCCTCGGAGTGGCGGTGACCCTCGTATCGGTGTCGCAATCGGTGATTATGTACTGGATCTGGCTGCATTAGCTGCAGCCGGGTACTTTACCGCAATTAGCCTAGCGGACCAGAAGGTTTTTAACCAGCCTTCACTGAATGCGTTCATGGCTCTTGGACGCAAGGTATGGCGAGAGGTGCGCGGGAGGATTCAACACCTGTTGAGTGAAAATGAGTCAACGCTGCGTGATAACACTGAGCTTCGAAAGCTTGCCTTAATACACCAAAGAGATGTTGAGATGCTGCTACCCGCGCAAATCGGTGATTACACTGACTTTTATGCTTCAAAAGAACATGCAACGAACGTAGGAATGATGTTTCGGGGCAAAGAGAACGCCCTTATGCCAAACTGGACTCATTTACCAGTTGGATATCATGGTCGGGCTAGTTCAGTGGTTCTCAGCGGTACTGATGTGCGTCGTCCAAACGGACAAATGAAACCAGCTGACGCCGCATCGCCTTTATTTGGGCCATGCTTGCAGCTCGATTTCGAGTTGGAAATGGGATGGTTGATTGGGCCGGGTAATGAAATGGGAAAACCAGTCTCAATTGAGAATGCAGAGGAGCAAATTTTTGGTTTAGTTTTAGTCAATGATTGGAGTGCACGTGATATCCAAGCTTGGGAATATCAACCGCTCGGACCATTCCTTGCGAAGAACTTTGCTACCTCAATCTCTCCTTGGGTGGTACCGCTTGATGCACTGGAACCTTTCCGCGTAGCTGGTCCCAAGCAAGATCCAGCACCACTTCCTTATTTGCAAGCAACAGGTTCTGGTGCATTTGATGTTCACTTGGAAGTCTTTCTTCAAGGTGAGAGAATGACTGAACGACATCGCATCACAGCCAGTAACTTCCGCTACCTCTATTGGAGTATGGCTCAGCAGATTGCACACCACACAGTAGGTGGATGTAATTTACGCCCGGGCGACCTGCTTGCCTCAGGAACGATTAGCGGACCAGAAAAAGAGACAAGGGGCAGCTTATTAGAACTCACTTGGCGCGGAACTGAGCCGATTCTCATGGGAAATGAAGAAAAAAGAGTATGGTTGGAAGATGGAGATCAATTAACGATTACGGGTTGGTGCCAGGGCGAAGGCTACCGGATCGGGTTCGGTGAAGTGACGGGTCGTGTCCTTCCCGCAGAGCGGCGCACTCCAACCGAGTATGCCTTGCAGCAGTCTACAAAATAACAGAATAAGGAGGGAGTAAGAATTATGCCGCATTATGTAAAAATGGGAAATATTCCTCATAAACGCCATACGCAATTTCGTCAGGAAGACGGTACACTCTATTATGAACAATTGATGGGGACAAAGGGCTTTTCCGGCATTCAATCATTAATTTATCATATCAATCCCCCAACAAGAGTGAAAGAGGCAAGAAAAATTAAAGAAATCCAGTATGAGTTTGAAGAGAAAGATGCTTTAAAACATCGCCATTTTCTGACATGGAATACGGAAGTTGGCGGAGACTTTCTTGAAGCAAGAAAAATCTTACTTGCTAACGATGATTTAGCGATTGGAGTAGCGCGTCCTTCAGCGCCAATGTCTTATTTTTACCGTAATGGAGAATGTGACGAGATGCTGTATGTACATGAAGGAACAGGAAAGATTGAAAGTATCTTTGGGGAACTCTCTTTTTACCCAGGCGACTATGTAATCATTCCAATGGGCACTACATACCGTGTTGTCCTAGATACAAATGAGGCGCGTTTTTTAGTTGTTGAATCGAATTCAGCAATTGTCCCGCCAAAGCGCTACCGCAATGAGTACGGACAGCTTCTTGAGCACTCACCATATTGTGAACGCGATTTTCGAACACCTGAAAGACTAGAAGCAAAAGATGAAAAAGGAGAGTTCGAAGTTCGTGTACGTGCCCAAGGAATGCTAACTTCCTATATGTTTGATTTTCATCCACTAGACGCGGTAGGCTGGGATGGATATTTATTCCCTTACGCGTTCAGTATTCATGATTTTGAACCAATTACTGGTCGCGTTCACCAGCCACCGCCAGTTCATCAAACATTTGAAGCACATAATTATGTGATTTGCTCCTTTGTACCACGTCTGTATGATTATCATCCAGAGGCGGTACCAGCTCCATATGTACATAGTAATGTTGAGAGCGATGAAGTGCTCTACTATGCGGATGGCGATTTTATGAGTCGACGTGGAATAGAAGAAGGATCCATCACCCTTCATCCTAGTGGTTTGCCGCATGGACCGCACCCGGGTAAGATGGAGGAAAGTATAGGAAAAAAAGAAACAAGAGAGTTAGCTGTTATGATAGATACATTCCGCCCGCTTCGTGTGGTTAAGCAGGCCCATCAATATGAGGATACTTCCTATATGAACAGTTGGTTTGGAGAATAAAGGAATTCAAAGAAGTATTTCAAGATATTAAGGGAGAAATGTAGACACACTTCTTGGTCTCAAAGTTAAAAAAACCTTCCCCCTCAAGAACAAGTGGATTAGCATTTCGAATTCGAGGTTAACCCCTTTGAAAGAAAAAGAAGAAATCAAAACAGATGAAGATACGATTGAAGTAACAAGAGATGCAATAACAAAAGGGAAGAGTACCAACTTACTAATTTACTAGGAGGAATTTAAAATGAGTCTGACATTTCCAATAGAAACTACAAATATACAATCAACAAGTTCATTCGACATATTTACAAAAATTCAAGACCATGAACAAGTATTATTCTGTAATGACCCTGCTACAGGATTGAAAGCCATCATTGCGATTCATGATACTACCCTTGGACCAGCATTAGGCGGTACGAGAATGAAACCTTATGATACATTCGAGGAAGCCTTAGAGGATGCTTTACGGCTATCAAAAGGAATGACCTATAAAAATGCTGCAGCTGATAATGACTTTGGTGGTGGTAAAGGTGTAATTATCGGAGATCCAACTAAGGATAAAACGCCAGAATTATTCCGAGCTTATGGACAATTTATTGATTCCTTAAATGGTCGGTTCTATACAGGAACAGACATGGGAACCGTCCTAGACGATTTCGTTCATGCACATAAGGAAACAAACTGTATTGCTGGTTTACCAGAAGAGTACGGGGGTGGCGGTGAAACATCAATTCCTACTGCTCTGGGAGTTTTATATGGTATTCAGGCAGTTGCCAATACATTATGGGGACACGAAAATTTAACTGGGAAAAGATTTGCTGTTCAAGGATTAGGCAAAGTTGGTTTTAAAGTAGCGGAACATTTGCTAGAACATGGGGCTGATTTATATATTACAGATGTTTCTAACGAAGCCATACAAACATTAGTAGAAAAAGCAAGGCAAATGGGTGGAAACGCAATTGCTGTCAAGGGCACTGATATTTATGGAACAGATGCGGATATGTTTGTCCCTTGTGCCATTGGAGGCATTATTAATGATCAAACCATTGATCAACTAAAAGTAAAAGGAATCGTAGGTGCAGCAAATAACCAACTTCTTCATGAAAATCATGCTAAAAGGTTAAAAGAAAAAGGAATCCTATACGCACCTGATTATATCGTAAATAGCGGTGGCGTTATCCAGGTAGCCGACGAATTATATGGACCAAACAAGAGCCGAGTATTGAGTAAAACGAAAGCCATCTATAGTTCTATTCTTGAGGTTCTAAAACAATCGGAAGACAAAAATATTACAACTCTAGAAGCAGCAAACCTCATGTGTGAAAAAAGACTGAATATAAGAATGAAAAGGGATAGCTTCTTCTCTCCAAATAAACGTCAGAAGTGGCAGATCCGTCATTAATCAAGCTTCAGCTTCTACCTATGTACCAAATATTTTATGCCCCTTAAATTTTGGGGCGTAAAATATTTGGTGTAAAACTCAGGAAGAACATCCCCCCTGCTTATGAGCAAAATAAGCATAATCTCTCTTGTAAACCTTCTAAGACTTCTTCCGGCACTTCCCTGACCTTGCTATCCCCAGTAGCCAATTTGTTCAAACCGGGATTGATGATCACTTTGTCACCGGTTAAGACATTGTTGACTTCATCTCCAACTGCAACAACTTCCCCTGCGCCGTCGGAGCCGGGAATAGCAGGCAGCTTGATGCCTGGATATCTGCCGTGTATACCGTGTATGACTAACAAATCCCGTCGATTAAGAGCTGCCGCTTGTAATCGCACGACGACCTCTTTCGAACCAGGTTTAGGAGTTTCTGCCTCTTCCAGCTTCAGACGGTTTGGTCCTCCTGCTTCTCTTAACATCATTGCCTTCGTATGATTATACCCATTCCTTTCACGGCTCAAGTCATAGAATGAAATACATTACCTTGAGCCTTCTTTGTTTTATTCTATTCGTTTCTTTAGTATGAATTAGATATTAAATATCAAATCTCCAATTTGTGAATTGTTTTACGACTTCAGGATTGTTTTTGGAAGGGAACAAGCTCTTCTTAGTATCTAAAGTAGCAATCGTATCCATATCCTCTTGACTTAATTCAAAGTCAAAAATATTGAAGTTTTCAATGATTCTTTCTTTATGAACAGATTTTGGAATTACAACCACCCCTCTTTGTGTCAACCAACGTAAAACCACTTGGGCAACAGACTTATTATGCTTTTCAGCTAGTTTTACTAGAACCTCATTATGGAAAATGTTATTTTTCCCTTGAGCAAGAGGACCCCAGGACTCCATCTGGACATTATAGTCTTTCATAACTTGTTCACTTTCCAACTGGTGGTAGAAAGGATGTGTTTCAATCTGGTTTACAGCTGGAACTATTTCATTATGACAAATCAAATCTACCAGACGATCCATCTGGAAGTTACTTACTCCTATTGCCCTGATTTTTCCTTGCGCGTACAATTCCTCCATTGCACGCCAAGATCCATATATCTCCCCAAATGGCTGATGAATTAAATACAAATCCAAATAATCCAGTTGCAATCTTTCCAGTGATTTTGTGAATGCTTTCTTTTCCCTCTCATAACCAGCATCCTGAATCCAAAGTTTTGTTGTAACAAAGATTTCCTCTCTTGGCACCCCACTACGCTTGATTGCTTTGCCAACAGCTTCTTCATTTTCATATGCCGCAGCGGTATCAATCAGACGATAATCTGCCATAAGAGCATCTCCCCACTTTTTTCATAAAATCCTGCATATGATTTTCCGCCTTGATGTTGCCTTGAAATAAAGTTTGATCATTTTCTAACTATGTTTGCTCTACAATCGCGCCCTTTTCTGGAATAGGTATATGATTGCTCACTAATTAAAAAACATATGGAGTTGCATCACGTTGTTAAATAAACTCCCCCGTTCGTCTAATAAGAACTGGGCTGCCTTTTATTGCAGCCCAGTTCTTTTTGATAAGCATCTCTTAGTAAATAAGTATTTATGATTCGTGATATAGACCAGAAAGCATTTAGAAATCTGTTCAAATTAGGTTATGATGTTTTTTGTCTCATGCCCTTTCACCGAAAAAATCAAACATAATACTCCCCATTGCAATTCGTGATTAGTTTAGGGCATCAATAACATTTGAATTAGCAGCCCTTGTTTAATTTTAAAGGTTTATGAGAAGAGGATTTCAGGCAGTTCAACTATACCTGACATCCTCTTTTGCTTTATATCGTTAAAACCTCATTTTAAATAAGGTGCCAATCCTCAAATTATTTTCGAAGTTGAAATGAGCCCAGGATCATTTTATTCTTAATAGTCAATAACAACTCTTTAGTCAACCCAATATGTATCAAATAATTCTCAAAATTTTCGAAAGTGGACAGGATATAATCAATTACAGGCTCAATGTATGCTGGCTTTGATTGCATTAATTCTGCAGGGATTTGTTCAGCATTCTGTTGCATGATGGTGTTTTCTTTAATATATACCTCTGTAAGTATGTAGTTAGCAATGATATCAGGTCTACTAACCTCAGCCAATCCGAGTAAAAGCATCGCAATAATTCCTGTTCTGTCTTTACCTGCTGCACAGTGAAATAGAACACAACCTTCTTGTTTCGCAATAAATTCGAAAACATTTCTAATCGCCTCGGTTGAGTCTTTAATCATTCCTAAATAGATATCGGTCAAAAATCGTTCTAGATTTTCTGTCATCACTTTTGTTATATCAGGCTCGACAACATCATCCGCTAATAGTGGTATATTAATATAATTTACTTGATTGATTTTCGAAAATGGATCTGGATAGCTAGAAAGCTCAAAAGCGCTACGTAAATCCACGACTGCGGTTACGCCGTAGCTTAATAAAAGGTCAATATCATTTTCATCTAAGTTAAATAAGTCGTCTGCCCTAAGAAGATAGTGATGTTTAGTTACTTTTCCATTACTATTTGGATAACCGCCCAATTCTCTTACATTGAAAGCATTCTTTAAAGGCAAACGCACAATACTTTGTGTATACATAATAAGCTCCTTTAGATTGATTTTTTTAATTTATTTATAAGAATTTCTACTATCAGCATCGTTATAAAAATTACAACAATTATCGTAGAGATTGATGCATAATCGTACTTACCAAGGGATTTCATTAATAGACTTCCAATACCTCCAACGCCTACCATACCTAAATTAATCGATTCTGCAATACCAATTTCTAGTTTGATAGCACTCCATGAAGTAAACGAGCTAACACTGCTAGGAATAAGTCCTTTTACGACAATTGTAAACCAGCTCGCTCCTGTTGTTCTTAATGCCTCGATGATATCCGATCCCAATTCCTCTATACTAGCCGTAAA
The DNA here is from genome assembly GCF_038440375.1 of Bacillus sp. OTU530. Lineage (NCBI taxonomy): Bacteria > Bacillati > Bacillota > Bacilli > Caryophanales > Bacillaceae > Bacillus > Bacillus sp. OTU530. The sequence goes on along the minus strand of NZ_JASATP010000031.1, from coordinate 8,702 downwards.
AGCTTTTGTAAGATACCCAACCGCCGAAATAACCAAACCAATCATTCCAGCTGTACTTCCAAAACCAATACTGGCAACTACCATGAGAATCCAAACCAAAGCCGGAACAGCCCGAATAACGGCAACACTTCCTTTTATAAAAGCCGCTAAAACTCCGTTTGGTGCAATATTAGTAGCTGCTAAAAATGACAAGATAATTGAAATGATAAATCCAATAAACAGACCACAAACTGCCATGGCAGCCGATGACAGCATGGCTGATAAAATGGTCAAAATATCGCTGAAGTCAACAGTCATTAATTTGCTAATGACTTTTCCCGCATCACTTGTCCGAGAAATAAATTTGCTAATATCCAGATTCAAAGAAGTGAAGCTAACATAAAAGAATGCTATCAATCCTATTGTTATACTTAAGGATTTTAGCTTATCTGTCGTTCTTGAAATTTTAACAGTTGTATTCAAAACCTTCCTCCTTTCTTAAGGTGCTTTAGTCGCTATCTAGACCTGTCGAAACACCTTGACTCCGATTCCTACATTTAATGAATCAACTTTCGTAACTTATTCGTGCAAAACTCTGTGATAAGTACCATAGCTGCAAGGATGACAATAAGAGAGAGAGCTTCATGATATTTAAATAATCTCATATTTGTTTGGATCATAATCCCTATGCCACCGGCACCTACCATACCCAAAATAGCTGATGCTCTCATGTTTATTTCAAAAGAAAACAGAGTCCAATTAATCCAAGATGGGATAAATTCTGGAATTAGCCCATGAAATAAAATTTGGAAATATGACGCACCACATGCTCTTAATGCTTCAAGTTTCGATCCTGCAATTTCATTAATAGATTCGGAGTAAGATCTAGACAAAAATCCTAATGTTGCAAAAATTAAGGCAATCAACCCTACCATATTTCCTATTCCAAAAATGTAAACGAGTAAAGCAGCCCATGCCAGTATAGGCACATTTCTAAGGAAAGACAGGAAAAATCGAACAATGAACCTTAACCATCCAATTCTATTTGTTTGTTCCGATAACAATATCCCAAATAACAACGCTAATATCGCAGATATATACGTTCCTACAACAGCAAAGAAAATTGTATCAATAATTAACGGGATGTAATGTGCTAGATTCCCAAAATCAGGAGACCAAAAATTATTGAAAAAAAACGATACAAACTCTGGGAAAGAAGCGATTGCTACAATTGGGTCAATTTCTAGGTAGATAAATGCCCCTAAGACCACAACGGCAACAAGGAAAACAATCGAACTGATTTTCCACCCTCGTACTGTCGATAATACTAAGGAATTCCCTTCTTTTGTCTTATGCATACGAAGATACTCCCTTATCATTGTAAGTTGAACGCTCTTCTTTTGGAGTCAGAGTCATTTGATCTTCTTTTCCCTTATAAATATCTGCAATAATCTCATCCGTTAATTCGGAGGGCATTCCATCAAAAATAACCAAACCATCTTTGATGCCCACAACTCGGCTTGCATATTTTTTCGCATAATCTACTTGATGTAAATTAACGATACAAGTAAGGTTTCTTTCTGTGGTAATCCCTTTAATTTGATCCATCACGATATCTGCTGATTTTGGATCAAGTGACGCTATTGGCTCATCAGCTAAAAGCAATTTGGGCTGTTGAACAATTGCTCTGCAAATACCTACCCTCTGCATTTGTCCTCCTGAGAGGGCATCCGCTCTTTTATAAATTTGTTCTTCAAGTCCAACTTTTTTTAGAAGGGTGAATGCTTCATGTTTGTCTTTCTCGCTATATAATCCTAAAAAGCTTTTGACAGAGGACATCTTGCCTAATCGTCCATACAATACATTTTTAATAACATTAACTCTTCCAATTAAATTATAATGTTGGAAAATCATACCAATACCTGACCTCTGTTTTCTCAATGCTCTCCCTTTAATCTTTTCCATATGAACACCATCAAAGACGATCTCTCCTTCTGAAAAGTCAATCATTCGATTAATGCACCGGATGAATGTTGATTTTCCAGCACCAGATGGACCGATAATAACCACAAATTCACCCGTTTTAAACTCAATATTTATACCTTTTAAGGCATACGTTTTATTATCATAACTTTTCTTCAAATTCTTAATCGATAACAATGGGCTATTCAAGGTCTCACTCCTCTAACTTTAAGATTTTAACCATTTCTTCTATTTCAGCATAATCAGAATCTTTTGCTTCTATATATCGAATAGATGGATCTTGATAAAAAGCTTTAAAATATGATTCATCCTTGTATTGAAGATAGAATTCTTTAATTTTATCTTTTAAATCTTGCGGCAGGTCTTTTCTAATTACATACAAGGCATTCGGGATCTCTGATGTTTCATCGATAATTTTAATGTCGTCTTTTTTAATTAATCCAGCTTTATCCATTGAATCTATGACTGAAAGTGCTACGGAAGCTGCGTCATAATCACCTTTAACGACTCCCATTACGCTTGCATCATGCTTTCCTGAAAATGCAGCGGTTTTAAAGAAATAACCAGGCTGTTCTAATTGTGCCGTATCAAGCTTTAATGAAGTGAGTAATTTAGCTTTCGGATACATATAACCAGACGATGATGCAGGGTCAACAAAAGCAAACGTCTTGTCTTTTAGGTCTGCCAAGGTATTAATATCCTTTCTAGTGCTTTTTGTTATAAAGGCGGTTTTATATGGCTCAGCTCCCATAGCTTTTGTCGTAACTAATGGTTCAACATCTGCCATTTTTTTAGCTTGATAATAACTCATAGGTGATACTAGCAAAGCATCCAGTTTTCCGTTCTTCAAAGCCTCAAGTCCAACTGAATAGTCAGCTCCTTCAAGCTCTTCTACCTTAACTCCAACGTATTTTTCCATTTCCTCACGGAATTTATCATTCTTTGAACCCGCGTCTGGATTATTTTCATCAGGCATTTGAACAATGGTAATTTTATCTGGCCATTGCGATTTCCCACTTTTTGAGGATGCAGTATCAGAATTCCCACAGGCCCCTAAAACAGCAACAACCGATCCTATTAGAAATGTTGATTTTATTGCTTTCATAAACTTCATGAATAATTTCCTCCTAATAATAATTCTATTTTTTACATTCAACTTTACTTAAGGAAAATCTTTTTCATATTTTCACCCTAATCCCATAATGTTTTTTTATGAATTCTTTTTTCACTACTTTCAAAAAATCTGCTCATAGATATCTTGTAAAATAAGAAATCCCCCTTTAAAATAAAGTTGTATACAACTTGAATACAAATAAAGAATAACATTAGGTTGTAAATTTTATATTAAGAGACATATAAGTTCGTGTAAAAAAGGGCTTTAGAGGATCTATTCCTGACTTATCTTTTTTATTGTGTAGGAATAAAATATAAGTTAAGATTAGTCTGCAAATCCTGTTTGAAAGGAAATGAAGAAATGGCACCACAATCCCTGGTTGACATCGCATACACAAAAATTCGAGAAAATATTATGAACGCAAATTATATGCCAGGAACCTTATTATCAGAAAATGAACTGGCTGAAATTCTCAACATGAGCAGGACACCTATTAGGGGGGCCATCTCCCGCTTAGAATCGGAGGGTTTTGTTTCTTCACTTAAAAATAGAGGAATTATTGTAAGAGAAATATCTTTAAAAGAAATTTTGGATATAACTGAAGTTATTTTATTCTTGCAGGAATTTTCTGTTGAAGCGGTTATAGAGAAGGGCTTTTCATTTAATAAAGAGGAATTAGGAATGTATTTGAGCCATCAGCTGAAAGCAGAGGAAAATAATGATTACCCTACGTATATTCAATATCACTTGCAGTTCACCCGGGGTATGATTTTAGCCTCAAATAATCAAATGATGATACAAATGATGGATTCTATTAAAGATAAACTAATGCAGTTCGCAATTGTAAATTGGAAATTAACACCTTACCAAAAACATTATTCTGCAAATCTTGTGAATAAATCCATTTATGAAGCCATCTGTTCTGAAAATTACCCTAAAATCAAGCAAATCTGTAAAGAAACTTTTTTACAAAACCGGGAAGCATTAATCACCTCTAGAGGAATATAACAATTTATAAAAGCAGCCTCTGGTGACTGTAGGTAATCATCTGGCTGCTTTTATAATTTTTCACCATTACTTTTGATACGGTTTATGATGCTGTATGTAAATGAGGTTTTTGTTTGCATTATTTCCAACTATTAGACACAAGTCCTTCATTGAAAAATCATCAATAGTACATGCCATGCAAAGTATTCTTCGATTCCAGCTATCAAAGTTGGTGGATCCTTTAATTTATTAATTTCCTTAATTATCGTGCCCTATTTATTTAAGTACAAACCTTCACAATCTCTTTTAAACTTTAACATAGATATCCAATTTTCTTTAAAGGTGTTGTTCAAGAAATGGACCGTTTGCGGAATCAGAATTGCGGCAGGCCTCCTAGAGTGGACCGGGTTGTCCATCGCTGTTGAAGTTAATGCATATGCCTATCAATTGTGGATTCTGATCATTGCTTGTTTAGGAGTTTCCTTTCTATTCCGGAAGAAATAAACGAATAAAAACTTGTCTTTATTTATGATACGGTTCACCGCTACATATGCTAAATTACTCTCCTTACAAAATTATTAACCCTCTTCTTCAACAATCTGGCCCTTGCAGCCACACGCCCAGCTGCAGAACGTTCTTGAATGAGATTTCGCTCAAATTCTGCAATACTTACAATCATTCGAAAAAAGAAACGCCCAATTGGACTTGATGTGTCAATGTTGTCTTGGATGGATATAAAATCTATTTCCTTTTTCTCAAAAAACTCAGCAAGTTCAATAAGATGTTTTGTAGCACGACTAATACGATCTAACTTATATACAACAACCTTATCCCCCTTTCGAAAAACTTTCAGCAATTGCTCCAGTTCTGGACGATCCGTTTTAGTGCCTGTCATTTTTTCTTGATAAATTTCTTCTACTCCATATTTTTTTAGTGCATCAATTTGTAATTCTAAATTTTGATCTTTTTTACTTACACGAGCATAACCGAAAATCAAAATCGTAACACCTCTTAACAGTAAGTTCTAAAATTTTATAATTACATTTTACATTAAACGGGTATTTAATCTGAATAGATTGATGTATAAGTTAATGTAAAAAAACATTTTAAAATTCACGTGCTGTGATTTTCTTTTTTATTTGGCGTAATTTTTTCAGGGTTATATGTCGCTATATATAAAATTAAGCCACCCTAATAACGTTAGGGTAGCTTATCATTATGTTGTGATAGTGCCAGCATGAGAGGCAAAGAAGCATCTCCTATAAGCTAGATGCTTTTTCATATTCCCTCATTATTTTATAAAACGTGTTTTTCTTTAGTTCTAACATCTCCATAAACATAACGCCTGTTATTTCTCCACTCTTCCATTTTGAATGGTTTTCTTCTAGTAGGGGTAGCACGCACATTTTAACGTTTTTATACGCTAAGAGATTCTCAAAAACCAATGTTACTGATTTTAATTGAGATTTTGATTTAGAGATGAATTTTGATACAGGTTTAAAGCTATTTTTACTATATTTTAGGGTAGATTTTGTTAGTCTCAAATACCACCATTTTTGAGATTGGATCAATGCTTAGAGTAGTAAAATCAACATTTTTCCGTGTCGAAATTTGCTTAGTTAGCGTATGTTTTCGTTAAAATGTGGGCGGGATCCCTACTATTTGAATCAACCTTTACGCTATCTTAACAAGGGGTTAACAATTATAATTTATCCTCAAATAGTAACTAAAATTAAAATCAGATGAGAAAATCATTAGATTTTGATTAAATTTGGGGAGGAAGTATTTTGTTTAAAAACAAACTTAAGAAGAAAATATTACCAGTAGCTGTTTTATCTACAGTAGCATTTGGGACCTTACTTGGTACGTTTAATGATGTCAAAGCTGAGGAAGTAGTACAAAACAATGCAGAAATTAAGAATGTTATTTTCTTAATTGGAGACGGAATGGGAGTTTCCTATACTTCTGCCTATCGTTATTTAAAGGACAACCCTTCAACAAAAGAGGTTGAGCAAACGGAATTTGATAAGTACTTAGTTGGGCAACAAAAGACATACCCAGAAGATCCTCATCAAAATGTTACGGATTCAGCTGCCGCAGCAACCGCTATGTCAGCAGGTGTTAAAACATATAATGCAGCAATTGGTGTAGATAATGATGGTTCATCTGTAAAAACAGTCCTTGAAGCAGCTAAGGAAAAAGGAAAGTCTACTGGATTAGTTGCCACTTCAGAAATTACACATGCTACTCCTGCTTCTTATGGTGCACATGATGTTAGTCGTAAAAACATGAATGCTATTGCTGATGATTATTATGATGAAATGATCAATGGAGGACATAAAATCGATGTAATGCTTGGCGGTGGTGTAAGCAATTTTGTTCGTCAAGACCGTGATTTAACAAAAGAGTTCCAAAAAGACGGTTACTCTTATGTAACAAATAAAGATGAAATGTTAAAAAGTGACAATACTCGTATGTTAGGTTTATTTGCTCAAGGTGGAATGCCTAAAATGCTTGACCGTGAAGCGTCAATGCCTTCTTTAAAAGACATGACCGACACAGCTTTAAATAAATTAAGCCAGAATAAAAATGGTTTCTTCTTGATGGTAGAAGGAAGCCAAATCGACTGGGCTGGACATGATAACGATATTGTTGCAGCTATGAGTGAAATGGAAGACTTTGAAAAAGCATTTAAAGCTGCAGTCGAATTTGCTAAAAAAGATAAGCATACTCTAGTAATTGCAACTGCAGACCATTCAACTGGCGGGTACTCTATCGGTGCTAGAGGAGATTATAACTGGTTTGGAGCTCCAATTGCAGCAGCAAAACGTACACCTGACTTTATGGCAGAACAAATCGCCAAAGGTGCCGATGTAGAGAAAACTCTAAGAGACTACATTGATTTACAATTAACACCTCAAGAAATCGATTCTGTTAAACAGGCTGCTGTATCTAAGAATGTAACAACCATTGATAATGCAATAGAAACTATTTTTGACCTTCGTTCCGTAACTGGCTGGACAACAGGCGGACATACTGGTGAAGATGTTAACGTATATGCTTATGGACCTGGAAGTAACCTATTTGCTGGAAATATTGATAATACTGACCAAGCAAAACATATCTTTGACATTCTAAAAAATGGTAAGTAATCTATTTAAATAAAAATATCCCCGTTGGGCTCTGATGTTCAACGGGAACTTTTTTTAGAACTCATGTTTAATATGCGGAAGAAAAATATATTTTTATCGACTATCCAACAAGGAAAGGGGATTTTTGTGAAATTATTAACGCCAATCATCTTAGTATTATCATTATCCCTTGCATTATTTGGCTGTAATGCCGTTCAAAAGGATGAATCCGCTGCGAAAGAAACTAAAAACCAGGAACAAATGTCTGAAAAAAAGAATGATAGTTCAAATAAAGAAAAAAACAGAGCTAAATCTTTATCGGACATTTATGTCCCTAATCCACAAGTGTCTGATGATACGAAACTTCTTAATGTAGGACAAACCATAAAAGATAGTAAAGGTACAGTTACATTAAAAGGGATTGCTTCTCTTAATAAGATCTATACAATAGGACCAGTTGAGATGAAAATCAAGAATGTCAAGCTCATTCACAATATGCCGACATATTCCTTAATGGATTATTTTCATTATTATACGGAAAACTATGAAGAATTTGATTTTATTAAAGTGGAAGTGGAACTAATTAATAAATCAGACCAAACAGTTCATTTTGGACCCGTTGCTCATCTTAATACAAGTAATGGTGAGACAAGAAACTTCGAAGATGACTTTTATATAGAGTATTTGGGTGGAGAAATTGAGCCAAATGGTTCAAAGCAAGGAGCACTTGGTTTTATCATTGAAAAATCAAGTCCAGATTTAAAATGGGTAGAAATCCAAACCAGCGATGTTCTTGATAAAAACCGTAAGGAAATTGGTAAGTCACAAAACATACGAATTGATTTAAATTTATAATTTAATTTTAAAAAGGAGTTTTGTAAAATGACTTATTCATATGCTGAGTAGGTCATTTTACATTTATAGTATTTTTTATACAACAATTCTCCCCCCAATTTTGTCTATCTAAATGGTGTTTAAAGATGTATCCTTTTTTGTGTACTCCATTCATATCAAGTGATTCAATGTATCTAGAAGCTTATAAAATGAACGTGTTTTATTCATTTTTCTGGCGTTATATTTAGCGATTTCATTTCTCAGTATTTTAATTCATTGGCATGTAATGATAGAGGGCCTAAAAAAGGTAATTTGGTTGAAATGGTTCAAATGGAGAGAGCGTAATCTTACACCTTATCTGTTTGTTATTTTGTTATGGTTGATTAGTCTGCCAGTGTCCTCCTATCTAACAGAATATCAAGTCACCTTGTATACAAGTTATTTTTTTCACACTTTGCCGACCTTCCTTATAGCTATTGTTCTCATGTTATGGTTTATAAACAGGAGGGCCAAAGCATGACTTTTTTGTCCTTCCACAATTTTTGCGGCTTGTTGTGGCTCTTTCGCCAAGCCAACAGACTAACGGCAAGAGAAACAAAAAAACATGCTCTCGACGGGGAAGAGAACATAGAAGGAAAAAATTTAAGAATAATGTACTTATTGTTGGATACACA
>NZ_JASATP010000030.1:0-69112 GCF_038440375.1 Bacillus sp. OTU530 | reverse complement strand
CATCCGTAACATCCGCAATATCCGTAACATCCGCAATATCCGTAACATCAAGGGCATTGGTAAAGCAGCTATTTGTAAAAACAAAAAACTAGCGAGAAAAAACCGAGAAATTTCAGAGAAAACGGGTACCTTTTTGGGTACCTCCTTTTATTTGTAAACGAATGCTCTAGAAGTATGCGCTAACAGAAATAATCAGAAGTGTGGGCATGAAACGTAAAATGTTTTATAAGCTTGTAAAAGAATACGAGGAACAACAGGCGAATCGATAACGGTTCGCTTTTTTTGTTCGATTGCTACAGATTAGTACGAAGGGGGCTACCCTATCACAAAAACGACCCCATACCTATATTGCCACTTGCCTGGTGTAACGCACGTATAGATATCGAAATCTCGAAACCTGAATGAATACTATTTATACTATGGATTTTATTGTTTTAAGTTTATTTTGGTAACGGTTAAATAATAACGAGAGAGGAAGCCACAAACTATAGATATTACTGATTTCTAATAAACACAAAGACGTTACCGAAAAACCTTACTCTAACGGTAACAAACCTATTTTGAACATAGGGTTATTCATCGCCAATAACGTAGACTGAATCTACCTTTTTCAACATCTAGCAAGCAGAGGTACATTTTGTAACGCTGTTCGCCAGTAACCGATTGTTACGGGTCAGCCCCCCCACCGCCACCCTATCACAAAAAAGAGGAGGCATTGTCGCAGCGCCTTGCCTGATTGTAGACAAATATGAATGCCGAATTCCGAACTTCTAATATTAGTTAAATAGGGGTTACCATACCATAAGAGAGGGGACACTGTCATAGCGTATTGCCTGATTGTGTAGACAGATGGAAGCAGGTTTATGGATGTACCGTACAAATCTTTTGTTTGTACGTCAAATACCATTATTATATATATTATTTTAAATTCATAATTTAGTGGGATGTAGAGGTTTCGGATTAATATAAATTGAAGATAGTATTACAGGATGTTTATAAGCTAGGTATAAATTATTTCGATGGGCGTTCTACCCATTATATTGCCATGTTAATATTTCTAAATTCGTTAAGGAGTGATGTTAAGATGAAAAAATCGACATTGCAAGAACGATTGCCGAAAGAATTAGCATATAAAATGTATATAGAGAGAAATATGACACAAAAGGAGATTGCTAGCATTTTTGGGATTTCTCCTGCAACAATTGAAAAACTGTTAAGTAAATATGGATTAAGAAAAAAAAGACTTAAGGATAGAGTTACTAAGGAAGAGTTATTTGAGCTGTATGTTAAGAAACGTTTATCCACCTATGATATTGCAAAGATGTTTAATGTAACAAAAGGCGCTGTTTTAAACCTTATGAATCAATATGATATACCAAGAAGGAATGAAAAGGAGTCCCATTATAAATATTCTATTGAATATATTCATGGTGTGACAAAGGAATTACTTGAGGATTTATATGTTGAGCAGGAATGGTCCATTCAAATGATTGCTAACGCATTAATGTTAAGTTATTCATGTATATATAAATACCTTGATGAATTTGGTATCCCCACTAGAGATTTATCTGTTGCTAATAAGCTAAGGTATAAACGTGACCCCAATGTAAATGTTGACTTTTTTAAAAAGCTAACACCAGAGCTTGCATATATACTGGGACTGTTAGCTACTGATGGGAATGTAGGAGATAATGGAGAGATAGGGATTGGTTTAATAGATGAAGATGTGATTAATTGGGTAGCAAAGACAATCGGATATACCAGAAAAATATATGCATTTGATGATGGAAATAAAAATCATAATGTACGTTATTGGATACGATTTACAAATGAGGAAGTAGCGGCTTTACTGAAAAAATATGAGATTGTTCCAAGAAAAACTAATAAATTAAAGTTTCCTTTACTGCCAAATAATATGCTCTGTCATTATATAAGGGGGGTTTTTGAAGGTGATGGGACAGTAGTGCTAGGGGAAAGAAAGGGAAAAAGAGGGGAGGGCATTACATATAATCCTGAAGCAAACATTGTATCTGCATCTATTGAATTTATTAAAGGAGTAAAAAAGGTTATAGATGCAGCATTAGGTATCAATTATAAAATAACGGTCAGTGATCGAGAGAGTCGCAAAGGTATTCTCTACGCTTATAGAATTTATAGTAATGATAATGTTCGCAGATTCGGAGAATGGTTATACAGAGACGGGGTATTTGGTATGAAGCGTAAATGTGTAATCTTTTGTACTCTTGGTTCTAACATTTAAATGTATTTAACAAAAAACGCCATCCGAGGATGACGTCTAACGTAATATCTTGCGTTCCTTATTCAACTTACTGATTACAGCATTCAACGGTGAAAATTTATCATGTTGATTAATCAACGCTTGCTTCGATAAGTGCGTATACCGCATCACCATACGCAAATCAGAATGACCGAGCAGCATCTGTAAATGACGTATATCCCCGCCAGCTTCTATAAACATCGTAGCACCCGTATGTCGGAATAAATGGGGATGTACGTTCTTCGTAATTCCTGCTTCTTCTGCATACTTCTTCAATCGCTTGCGAAAATGATTGCGATCCATCGGTTCACCGTAGTTCGTCACAAAGATATGCTCCGTTTCAAATTCTTCGTTTTCCTTAATCAAATCCTTTAGTAGATTGGCAGTCGTAGTTTTAATCGGAACAATACGTGCTTTACGGCTCTTGGCGACTGTTGCTCGCACTGTAATCGCCTTAGCTAAGAAATCGATATCGTTCACTGTTAGTGACAACGCCTCGCTAATCCGAAGGAACGTATCCAGTAGAAGGTTCATAATCACGAAGTCCCGAAAGTCGCTGTAATTCCGTTTATTCGGTGCATCTAACAGTTGTCGTAGTTCCTCTACCGTTAGTACGTCAATTTGCTCCTGAGGTTCATTTACGTCTTTCACTTGCTTCATCGGATTCTCTTCAATCAATCCATCCTCAACTAGAAAGCGGAACATCACCCGTAATGTTTTCAGCCGTGTATTAATCGTAGAAGGGGAGAGACCAATCGATTTACTGTCGCTTGGTTTATAAGCATGGTCTTCAAATTGTACCTTTTCGTTTTTCATGAATACTACGTAGTTGCGGATCACATCAGTCGTGATGGACTCGATGCCTCGACCAAGCCCCTTGTAATCGAGGAAATACGTAAAATAACGAAAGTTTTCCTTATACTGATGCAAAGTACGTTCGGCGCGACCTTCAGCAACTTTGGCGTGATAGAACCTCTCAAACAAGTCGTCAATCGTTTGTGTCGTAACTGTTCGTAATTCTTTCTTTACACGTTTTCCCTTACGTTTTGAAACTATTTCTTCATTAGACATAATAAAAACGCCTCCTATTTCGTTAGTGAAAACGAGACAAGAGACGTATAACTACTCCTATAGCCGACCTCCACCGTGTTTAGACGGCAACCGCCACCCTGCGTCACGTCAACGACAAGTCTACGCTAAGTCAACGGAAAAGAAAAAACCGCATCAAACGTTGATTTGACACGGCTTTCGTAGATTGTATGATCCCGACTGGGTTCGAACCAGCGACCTCCACCCTGTCAAGGTGGCGCTCTCCCTGCTGAGCTACAGGATCGTAATATAAGTTATGTATTACATAATATATAACGTTTCTAACAACTTGTCAACGTTTTCTTTACAAACATATCCAATGTTTATAAACTATGATATAGTAAGAAATGTCTTATAGAAAGATAATATGAGTTTGCTTGTTTAGAAAGCATTTAATATAGTGAATGATTGAGAAAAAAGTAGAGGAGAACGGGTATGAAGAGAGCTAAAATATATACGATGCTGCTCACAGCTGTTTTGGTGTTTTTGAGCGTTCCATCGAGATATTATGCAAATACGGAGCAGCCGCAGCCGGATGTGGTTGGGAAGTATGCGGTTTCGATTGATGCGAAAACCGGAGATGTTTTATATGATAAGAATGCCAACGCTCAGGCATATCCAGCAAGTATTACAAAGGTATTAACGGCGATTTTGCTGATGGAGCATGTGGCCCCTGGGGAGCAGATTGGGTTTTCGCAGACAGCGCTGAATCAAGATAAGAGTAATTATCAAATTGAGTTTCAGCCGGGAGAGACAATTGATCGTGATACAGCTCTTATGATTTTGATGGTGCTTAGCGCAAATGATGTGGCTGTGGCGATTGCGGAGCATATTGCAGGAAGCACGGAGGCTTTTTCTAAGCTGATGAATGAGAAGGCTGTGGAGCTTGGAGCGAAGAATAGCCATTTTGTGACACCTAATGGGCTGCATGATCCAGCGCACATTACAACCCCATATGATATGGCGATGATTACGCGCGGGGCGTTGAAGTATCCTGAGATTCTGAAGGCGATGAGTACGAAGCAAACGACGGTGACAACATCACGGCAAACGGCTTCTATTTTTAATAAGGCAACCTTTTTTGAGTTGCCAAATTTTATCGCGGGAAAGACTGGCTTTACAGATCAGGCACGCCATACGCTCATTTTGATTAACCAAAAGGATAATATGGAGATTATTAATGTTGTCATGTCTTCGCGTAGACCGGATATTTATAATGATATGAATGTGATAGCGAACTACGCGTTTAATAGTTTTGAGAAGCAAACCGTGCTCGATAAGGCGAAGTGGAGTAAACAAGAGAAGCTTTTAGATAAGTCTGTTCATATGGAGTTAGAAAGAGGAAGTGAACTGCTGTTAAAGCGCGGAGAAGGTAAGAGGGTACAAGCTAATTTTGAGCCATTACAGTTTAACGATGAGAAGCTGTACAAGGATGGCATTCATAAAGGTGAAGTGCTTGGCCAAGTGCGTGTTATGAAAAATGGAAATGTGTTAGATACCGTCAATGTACTTTCCAAGGATGATGTAGCGTATGAAAAACCGGAGCCGAAGAAGCCTTTAACGTTTTCAATTGAGGCTGCAGCTCTTGGTTTACTTGCATTGTGCAGTCTTGCTTTTGTTGTATGGAAAGTAAGAAGGCGAGTAAAAGAAAGGGCAATGTAGGTTACTAAAGTTTGGGGCTGTATCAATCCATAGTAGAGATAGTTATACAAAACAGAGCGTATCCCTTGGAGGAGATGGCTCTGTTTTTTTGTTTGCTAGATTCTAGGAATTGTCGGGATTGCTGTTTTTAGATACATGTATGTTCTGTTGGCGAGGCAAATAAGAAATACTACAGTAAGGTAGGTGATCTTTGTATATTTTTCCGTCCTCAGTGTGAAAATTTTGTGGGTAGAGACAATGAACAGTAGAATACACTGTATGTCGTACATAAAGGAGCAGTTTAATGGATGTTGCAGAACTCATCATCAAACAGAAGGAGTATTATAGCAGCGGGAAAACAAGGTCTCTTGAAACACGGCTACATCATTTACGTGTTCTATATGAAGGGATTCAGCGGCATGAGGCTGCTATTTTAGGCGCCCTTCAAGCGGATTTGAATAAGTCTGAGGTAGAGGCTTATATGACTGAGATTGGCTATGCACTGAAGGAGATTTCTTTTTTAATGAAACGGCTTCCCGCGTTGATAAAGCCGCAGAAGGTAAAAACACCGATTACACATGCGGGGTCAAAAGGTAGAATCATCCCTGAGCCGTACGGGGTGACGCTTATTATCGCTCCGTGGAATTATCCGTTTCAATTGGCGATTGCACCGCTTGTTGGCGCGATCGCGGCAGGGAATACAGCGGTAATGAAGCCTTCCGAGTTAACACCGAATGTGTCAAAGGTGCTGGCGCGCATCATTGGTGAGTTATTTCATTCAGATTATATTGCCGTTGTAGAGGGCGGAGTGAACATGAGTACAGAGCTTTTGAAGCAGCCATTTGATTATATTTTCTTTACAGGAAGTGTGGCGGTGGGAAAAGTTGTGATGGAGGCGGCCGCAAAGCAGCTGATTCCAGTGACGCTTGAGCTGGGCGGAAAGAGTCCGTGCATTGTTCATGAGGATGCGAGTCTAGATATTACGGCAAGGCGTATTGCCTGGGGAAAGTTTATTAACGCTGGCCAAACATGCGTGGCTCCAGATTATGTATATGTGCATCAAAATGTAAAGGAGCAGCTGCTTAGAGAACTGCAAAAAGCAATTCAGGAGCAGTTTGGGGTGCGCCCGCTTGAGAATCAGGAGTTTGTACGCATTGTGAGCGAGCGGCATTTTCAAAGGTTAGCCTCGTTTTTGCAGGACGGAACGGTTGTTGTGGGCGGGGAGACGGACGCGTCACGTCTTATGATTGAACCGACTGTGCTGGATCATATTTCCTGGGACGATGCTGTGATGCAGGAGGAGATTTTTGGTCCGATTTTGCCAGTGCTGACGTACGCGGATGTAGAAGATGTCGTGCGAACAGTGAACGCACATCCAAAACCGCTTGCGCTATATGTATTTACAGAGAGTGAGCAGGTGCAGCAAAACATTGTGGAGCGCATTTCGTACGGCGGCGGTTGTGTGAACGATACGATGTATCATTTAGCTAGTCCGTATTTGCCGTTTGGCGGCGTAGGAGAAAGCGGGACAGGCAGCTATCACGGTGAACAGAGCTTCCGGGCATTTTCTCATTATAAGAGTGTGTTGTACCAATCGACAAAGTGGGACTTTAAGCTGCGTTACTCGTCATCAAAAAGAGCTTTAAAATATATTCGAAAGTTGTTAAAATAAGGTTACTATACAGCTATGAAATTCCCCTTCTGCAAGAAGGGGTTTTTCTATATATTGCGATAGTTAAAAGGGGACGAGGCGCAGAGATGATCACAATCGAAGCAGTGGAAAAAAAGTTTGGGGATACCGTTGTGATTCCGCCGTTATCCCTTAGGATTCAGGAAGGAGAGTTTTTAACGATTTTAGGTCCGAGCGGCTGCGGTAAAACGACGCTGTTGCGCATGATTGCCGGGTTTGAGCAGCCGACAGCGGGAAGTATCTTTTTAGACGGTGAGAATATTGTGGATTTACCGCCTTATAAGCGGGATATGAATCTTGTTTTTCAGCATTATGCATTGTTTCCGCATATGACAGTTGAGCAAAATATTCGCTTCGGGTTAAAAATGAAGAAGATTCCATCGGCTGAGCAGAGAAAGAGAGTAGGGGAGGCAATGCGCTTGACGCAGCTGACAGCGCTCTCTAATCGAAAACCGTCCCAGCTTTCTGGAGGGCAGCAGCAGCGTGTTGCCATTGCACGTGCGATTGTGAACAATCCAAAGGTATTGCTGCTAGATGAGCCGCTCGGGGCGCTTGATTTTAAGCTGCGCAAGGATTTGCAGCGGGAGCTGAAGCAGCTGCAGCGAAATTTAGGGATTACTTTTGTGTATGTTACACATGATCAAGAAGAAGCGATGAGTATGAGCGATCGGATTGCTGTTATGAATGAAGGAAGAATTGAACAGATTGGAACGCCGCAAGAGATTTATCATCAGCCTAAGACATTGTTTGTGGCAAGCTTTATCGGTGAGAATAATATTATGGAGGTTCGTTCGTCACGCATTGCCGTCCGGCCGGAGCGGATGCATATTCGCCTGCCGGATGAGCCAGCAGCTGTAGAAGGACGCATTTGCACGATTGAGGACACTGAATTTGTCGGCAGCATGGAAAAGCTATATGTTCGTGATAAGGAGACTTCAGAGAGCTTCATTGTCTATTGTTATGGGTTGGAGCCGTTTCGGGGACGAAAGGGCGGTGAGGTAAGGGTGAGCTGGCGTGAGGAAGATGAGGTGAAGCTGCGGTGAGAAAGGGACGGTTGCTTGCGCTGCCGGCTATTGTATGGCTTGCCGTTTTCTTTCTTCTTCCAATTGGATTTGTTTTTGTTCTTTCCTTTTGGGAGCGCGGCACATATGGGGAGCTGATTAAGAGCTTTACGCTCCAAAATTTTGAACGTGTGTTTGATCCGCTGTATGGGCGTGTATTATGGGAAACCTTGAAAATAGCGATTTTGACAACGGTTCTTTGTCTGATTATCGGGTATCCGTTTGCTTATACAGTAACGATGGTTTCAAAACGACGGCAATCGATTTTGCTGTTGCTCGTCACCATTCCATTTTGGATTAATTTTCTCGTCCGTTCCTACGCCTGGATTGTGATTTTACGTTCGCAAGGTGTTGTGAATACATTGCTGCAGAAGCTTGGATTGATTCATGAACCATTGCAGTTATTGTACAATACGCCTGCGGTTGTGCTCGGGATGGTCTATACATTGCTGCCATTTATGATTTTACCAGTCTACGTTTCTCTTGAACAATTTGACAAGCAGCGGCTTGAAGCGGCATATGATTTAGGAGCGACACCATCGCAGGCGTTTTGGAGTATTACGTTGCCGCTCACTATGCCAGGTGTGGCAGCTGGTTCGATTTTAGTATTTGTTTCTTCTATTGGCATGTTCGTTGTTTCAGATATAATGGGGGGATCGAAGGTTTCGTTAATCGGCAATGTCATTCAAAATCAGTTTCTCGGTGCGCGTGATTGGCCGTTCGGAGCGGCTTTGTCGTTTATGCTTGTATTGTTTTCCATTCTGCTTATCTATTTGTATTACAAAATAGTAGGGCGATACAGCGCTGCAGAGGGAGGGAAGGACGGATGAAGAAGGCCCTTCTGACCTATAGTTCATTTATTCTCTTATTCTTGTATATACCGCTTGTGATTCTCGCTTTGTATTCCTTCAATGATTCTCGTATTAACGCAGCGTGGAAGGGCTTTACGCTTCATTGGTACGTTGATTTATTCCAAAACGAAGCTGTTATCGATGCGTTTTTAAATAGCCTGCTGATCGCCCTTGTGACAACAGCAGCGGCTACTGCACTGGGTACGCTTTGCGCACTAGGGCTTCATACATATAAACAGCGGACCCAGACGATGCTGAGCGGCTTTATGTATGTACCTATTCTTGTACCGGATATTTTAATGGGATTGTCGATGCTGCTTGTATTTAGCCAGCTGCACTGGGAGCTTGGCAAATTTACACTTATTGTTGCTCATATTACATTTAGCATTTCATTTGTCGTCATTCTCCTATCAGCACGGCTTGCCAGTATGGGAAAGACGCTTCAGGAAGCAGCAAGCGATTTAGGGGCAACGCCGTGGCAGACGTTTCGATATGTGACGCTCCCAGCCTTGCTGCCCGGTATCATTTCTGCTTCACTGCTGACGTTTACGCTATCTATCGATGATTTTGTCATTAGCTTTTTTGTATCAGGTCCGGGTTCAACCACGCTTCCCCTTTATATTTACAGCATGGTAAAACGAGGGGTAACGCCGGAAATTAATGCGCTTTCTACTATTTTAGTCAGCATGATTGTCATATTAATGATTCTTTCGGAAAAGTTTCAGACAAAGGGGACGGACGGAAGGAAAGGACAGCTTCCGTTTTGAGGATAGGAGGAGAAAAATGAAAGCGGTGAAAAAAGTGATCAGCGTTGCCGCAGGCTTGCTTCTTACGGGCAGCTTGCTTGCAGGCTGCGGGGAAAAGAAGGAAGAGCTCAATATTTACAGCTGGGCGGATAACTTTGATGAAGGTGTACTGCATGACTTTGAAAAAAAGTATAACGTGAAGATCAACTACGATAAGTATGCGAGCAACGAGGAGATGCTTGCAAAGATGCAGGCAGGCGGAGCACAGTATGATCTGATTCAGCCGTCCGATTATATGGTATCAACCATGATCGGGCTGCATATGCTGGAGCCGCTCGATAAGGAGCAGCTTCCGAACCTAAAAAATCTTGTATCAACGTTCCAAACGCCGCCGTTTGATCCTGGGAATCAATATTCTCTTGTGTATACATGGGGCGTTACCGGCATCGCATATAACAAAAAATATGTGAAGGAAGCCCCAACAAGCTGGAGCGATTTGTGGAATGAGAAATATAAGGGGCATGTTGTGCTGCTAAATGACTCCCGTGAAGTGCTTGGCATGGGCTTAAAGAAACACGGTTATTCCAATAGCACGACAAACGAGCAGGAGCTGAAAACTGCTTATGAGGATTTACAAAAGCTAACACCTAATCTGCTAGCATTCGATACAGACGATATCAAGCAAAAGTTCATTACTGAGGATGCTTGGATCGGTACGGTTTGGTCCGGGGACGCTGCGTTTATCGCTGCCGAAAATAAAGACATTGCTTATGTTGTCCCTAAGGAAGGCGGAACGATTTGGGCCGATACACTTGCTATTCCTAAGGGAGCAAAGCATAAGGACTTGGCAGAGAAGTTTATTAACTATTTGCTTGATCCGAAGGTAAGCGTGAAAAATTACGAGTCGATCGGCTATAGCAATCCAAATGAAAAAGCATATTCGCTTCATAGTCAGGCATATCGTGATAACAAAATGATCTTCTTATCAAAAGAAGAACTAAGCCGTACAGAGTGGCTTGTTGATGTTGGTGAGAAGCTGCGCGTATATGATGAATATTGGACTAGATTGAAAACAGGAACAGGCAACTAAACAAGACGCGATGTCTTTTTACACTGTAATTGTAGATTTCCAGGGCAGAGGGCGTAGTGGGAATTTTAGAGAGGACAGTGCAGCTGCGCCTCTGTCTTCGTTTTCTTTAGAAGCCGCCGTTTCACAACATGAAGGAGAGTGCACAATGCAACGTTATTTAAATCGTCATACTTATGCAGTAGTTTTTACCGCGCTGCTGCTTATTTTTTTCAGTATTATTGTACATCGCATTCAGGGAGGAGGTACCCTTTTTGTCGATGAGTTTATGAAGGGTCGATTGCAGGCTCTGCAAACAAAGGGCAGTCTTGCCTTTTTTACTGTTATGACAGAGCTGGGATCAGAAATAGGGATTATTTCCACCCTTATCGTCAGTCTGCTTGTGCTTTGGAGAAAGAAGCAATATGCTGCTATGATTATTTTTCCCCTAGCAATCATTGTGACAGATTTCGTAAATAAATGGGTAAAAGGAGTCATTGCCCGCGAACGGCCCCTCTTAAATGAGGCTATCGATGCGATTGGCTATAGCTTTCCAAGCGGTCATGCAATGTTAAGCATTGTCACGTATGGATTTGTTGCCTTTTTGATTGTAAATGGAACATTCGGGAAAGCTACACGTATATTGGCAATTGCCGTGGCCGCTGTTTTGATTTTCACCATCGGTTTGAGCCGGATTGTCTTATCCGTCCATTATCCATCTGATGTTCTTGGCGGCTATTGTTTAGGCGGCATGCTGCTTGTTGTATTTTTATATGCACACCATTTTCTGAAAATCCGAATGAAGTAAGGAGGGAGAATGTTGCGGACATCGGTCCAGAAGCTCGATAACTGGGGAAATATCGGGCTTTTGATTCACCGTTTTCGTTTTACATGTATCATCGCGCTCCTAGTACTGGCTGCTGTTCTCGGTTATTTTGCACCGAGTCTGCCGTCGGTTTTAGGAGGCGATGGCTTTGAAACAGAGGGAGATTATCAAGAAACTCGCAAGGTGTTAGAGAAGGAGTTTAAACAATCACAGGATACGCTTTTTCTTGTATTTCAAAAAAAGAAAAATGTCTCATCAGACCAGTTTCATGCGGCAATCAAGCAAATTGTCCAAAAAATCCAGAAGGAAGAAACATATGCCTCCTTTCATCATCCGCTGCAGGATCCAGCTATGATGCATAAGGATATCGCGTATGGAACGATTTTACTAAAAGGACAGACAATCGATGAGCTCACAGCCAATACAGTCGCTTTTGCTAAGCGCATTCAAAAGGAAAGCAATAGTGCGGTGCAAGTATCCCCAACAGGCTTTCCGGGGATTAATCATGAAATTAATGCGCGCAGTCAAAGTGACCTAAAGAAGGCGGAAATGATTGGGCTTCCGATTGCATTTCTGGTGTTGCTAATGTCATTTGGAAATCTTATGGCATCGATTTTGCCGATACTTAACGGCGGACTGAGCGTTGCGGCAACGATGGGAATCTTATATATGATTGGCCAGCAAACGGAGCTGTCCATTTTTGTGCTGAATGTGACCCCGATGGTCGGGTTTGCCTTGTCAATTGATTTTGCCTTGCTGTTTGTGAATCGTTTTCGCGAAGAGCTGGAGCAGCGCGAGGTAGCAGAAGCCATTGCGGCAACATATCAAACTGCTGGACGAGCCATTTTATTTTCTGGCTTATGCGTATTTGTCGGCTTGTCGGGTTTATTCTTTTTTCGAATTGAATATATGCAGTCCATTGCGTTAAGCGGCATGATTGTTGTGATTATGAGCATTCTGTTTTCACTTACGCTGCTTCCGGCTGTACTTTCTCTGATGGGTAAGCGTTTGAAGCAGCTGGGGCAAAAGCGAAAATCGGCTGCATTTTGGCGTGCCTTTGCTCATTTTGTGATGAAACGATCCGTGATGATGACGGCTGTTGTACTGATTGGGATTGCGCTATGCCTGCTGCCGCTGCGGGGAGCGAAGTTTGAGTTTCCCGGCATTGAATCCCTCCCAAAGTATAGCGATACCCGCATTGCTTATGAACGGTACGAAACAGAGTTCAATCCTTTGCTGAAGCATCATGCGGATGTAACGATTCTTGTTGAAATGAAGCAAAGCATGACAGAGAGAAAGAGCTTGGAGAAGCTAGAAGCGATCGTGAAAGAGCTGAGCGCGGACCCAGATGTATACAAAGTAACGAGCGCTTATAGTATGCTCGGTAACATGCCAAGCGGTCAGTTGTATGCACTGCTACAATCACAGCAACAGCAGGTGCTTCCTGCGTTGCAGGCATATACACACGGTAATCGGGCACTCGTTCAGGTTATGCTGCAAGCAAAGCCAAAGGGTGAGCAGGCAAAGCAATGGGTGCGAAATTTTAAAGATAGGTATAAGCAGCCGGATGTTACATATTTGCTCGGCGGCATGACAACGTTTGAGCAGGAATTGCAGGATGAGGTGATGGCGCGTGTCGCTATCGCGATGACCGTTATTTTCGGATCCACATTTCTGATTTTAATGATTGCGTTCCGCTCACTCATTATTCCGCTGAAAGCCATTGTGATGAACGTGCTAAGTCTGAGTGCAACAATTGGGATTATCGTATGGCTGTTTCAAGGAGGCCGGTTCGGACTTGAGCAAAGTACCATTATGTTTGTCCTGCCTATTTTCATTTTCGGGCTTGTATTTGGCCTCAGCATGGATTATGAAGTCTTTCTTATTTCAAGAATATATGAACTGTACAAGGAAACGAAAAACAATGATACGGCAACGTTGGAAGGTCTTGTATCTACGGGCCGTATTATTACGTCCGCAGCGCTTATTATGATTGTAGTTACGGGGGCTTTTGTCTTTACCGATATTTTACCGGTGAAGCAAATGGGGCTAGGGGTTGCGCTCGCTATTTTTCTTGACGCCACCGTGATTCGGCTATTGCTTGTGCCAAGCTTAATGAAAATGCTCGGGGATTGGAATTGGTGGTTTTTTACGAAGTGGAATCTTCATAAAGAAGCTAAAGGCGGTGTATAGTCGGTATCCTGTAGAGGATTCCGGCTTTTTTTATCCTGTAAGAAAGGATACATTTCCAGCTGGAAGACTATTCGACGTCGTTAGAAATTTTAGGAATACCGTGTAAGGGCAACTACGCCTCTGTCTTCGCCCAAGATTGGGGCTCGCCAATCGGCAAGTTTTCTTTATAGGCCTTATATCTATTTCCTTGCTATATGCAGTTAGAATGCATAGATTTGTCTATCTTTTGACAAAGTATGTCATAAAGAGATTATGATTGAGGTGAGGACAAAATGTTTCGATACTTCAAGTTTAGGCTCAATGATACAGTACAGTTTGCCGAGAATGACGGACATATTTATCGAATTGTCGGTTATCGGCTGGAAAAAGGCTATGGTGTGGAAGGCAATGAAGATTGGACGCACATCGTATATGAATTGCTTCGTGAATTTGACGGTTACATGATGGATGCAGAGGAATATGAACTGGTGAAAATCGTGCAGGTTGAGGATGAGTATTACAAAATACAGGATATGTGCGGTTATCGTTATCCGGTAAAAGCAAAGGTGACGAAACAGCCGCCGAAACTCCCGGCCCGCCAGCATGTAGATGAATTGTTGGATGCCTATAATGACTACCGAAGATTGGCCTCCTTATTCAATGATGTATCATACGAACGAAAGGCTGAAGAATTGCTCGGGAAGTTAAAAGAATTTAGTTCGTAGCAGGGATGTACAAAATACCTGGTTTGAGCAAAAGCTCTTCACTATGACTGCGGGAAGCGGAGCGCTGAAGTGAGACAAGCCTAGAAGCTATACTTTCTAATGTAATAAAGAAAACTCGCCGATTGGCGAGCCCTGCCCTTGGGCGAAGACAGAGGCGTAGTTGCACTTATACTGTATTCCTAAAATTTCTCGCTACGTCGAATGGGCTTCCAGCTAGAAATTGATACTTTTACAGTGTAAAGAAAACTCGCCGACTGGCGAGCCCTGCCCTTGGGCGAAGACAGAGGCGTAGTTGCACTTATACTGTATTCCTAAAATTTCTGACTACATCGAATGGGCTTCCAGCTAGAAATTGATACTTTTACAGTGTAAAGAAAACTCGCCGATTGGCGAGCCCTGCCCTTGGGCGAAGACAGAGGCGTAGTTGCACTTACACTGTATTCCTAAAATTTCTCGCTACGTCGAATGGGCTTCCGGCTAGAAATTGATACTTTTTAAAGTGCAATAAGAGGCTATGCAACAGGAATTACCTTCCTTTCGCATAGCCTCTTTTTCATCTTATATATAGGCTGATTCCGTTTTCTTTCGTCTATGGTATGTCATCACCCAATCCGTTATATATGCGCACACCGTCACCGAAAATCCGGTGTAGGCGACTTGATCCCACGACAAGTATACGAGTGACAAAATGAGAACAAGCACATCGAAAATAAAATACACTTTACCAACAGATAGGCGTGACACTTTGCTTATGAGTATCGACAAAATATCGTCTCCACCCGTTGCGCCTCCGTATCGTAAAATAAGTCCAAGTCCAAAGCCGACAAGAACGCCTCCAAGCAGCGCTGCGAAAAATAGATGCTGCGAAAGGTTAATTTGAAACGGAGAATATCGCTCCATGAGAGAATAAAAAACGGAGAAGGAGGTTGCGCCAATGATGGTCTTAAACGCTAATTGCCTTCCTAATATCTTCGAGCCCAGTAAAATTAATGGAATATCTAATAAAAGAGTTGTGATGGACGGAGAAATATGGAATAACGCTTGTACCAGCAAAGCGATTCCGATAAAGCCGCCCTCTGCTAAATTATTTTGTACGTGAATATGATAAAATGCAGCTGCTAAAACAAATGAACCAAACAAAATCATCAAAAACTCTTGCCAACGAATCCTTTTCATGGTTATTCCTCTTTCGTAGTTAGTTTTTTCGGGAAAATCCTGATAGAAAACTAACTACTGCATATACAGCATAAGAGCGCCTTGCTCTTTTGTAGTTAGTTTTCTAAAAAACTAACTACGCTATATATAACAGAAGGAATAACGGGGTCGTTGATCCAACATACTTTCGCCCACTTTCGTTTTGTTTCCGTAGACAAACACTGTCTAACGAAAAAAGACGCTAAGTGTACGACAAATCTTGACGTTTCCAGATGCTCCTTCGAGCAACCATGGTTTCAAATCCCTTCATTATAAAGTATGTTCTTATTATAGCATATGTTTTCGCAGAATAAAAAATAAATGTATATTATTTACATTTTCATTACAAATAATACATATTTTGTCGAAAAAATATATATGAAATAGTTCACAAATGCTTCACACACTTTTTTTCCAATTATGCAGTATAGTATGAGTGTAGAGATTGTGATTAATTTCACAAAATTAAACAGGACTAGACATCATTGTTAGTCCACTAAGGAGGAGCAAACATGGCAGTGAAAGAACAAATGGCGCAGCAGGTGCAAGACACAAGTGCAATGATTCATGAGCTCGTACAAAACGGGCAAAAGGCATTACAGCAGCTCTCGACCTTTACACAGGAACAAATTGATACAATTGTTCACGAAATGGCCCTCGCCGGTTTGGATCAGCATATGCCGCTTGCAAAGCTTGCGGTAGAAGAGACGGGCCGCGGTATTTATGAAGATAAAATTACAAAAAATATATTTGCAACAGAGTACATCTGGCATAGCATTAAACACAATAAAACTGTCGGTATTATTTATGAGGACGAGCAAGCTGGCATCATTGAAATTGCAGAGCCAGTCGGTGTAGTAGCCGGAGTAACCCCTGTAACAAACCCGACATCCACAACCATGTTCAAAGCATTAATTGCGATCAAAACGAGAAATCCAATTATTTTTGCATTCCATCCGTCCGCACAGCGATGCTCTGCGCAAGCTGCACGTGTTTTATATGAAGCAGCTGTCAAGGCAGGAGCGCCAGAATCCTGCATTCAATGGATCGAACAGCCTTCTGTCGAAGCAACGAAGCTTCTTATGAATGATCCGGGAGTAGCGCTTGTGTTGGCCACAGGGGGAGCAGGTATGGTGAAATCTGCATATAGCACAGGAAAGCCGGCTCTCGGTGTAGGTCCTGGTAACGTTCCTTGCTATATTGAGAAAACAGCGAAGGTGAAGCGTGCCGTGAATGATGTTATTCTCTCTAAGACATTTGATAATGGCATGATTTGTGCATCTGAGCAAGCAGTTATTGTAGATGAAGAAGTACATAAAGAAGTAAAGGCAGAAATGATTGCAAATGGCTGCTATTTCGTTACAAAAGAAGAGCAGAAGCTGCTGGAGAAGCTTGTCATTCGTGAAGACACCTGCGCTGTAAATCCTGACATTGTTGGTAAATCTCCTGAAGATATTGCCAATCTTGCCGGCTTTACAGTGCCAGAGAAAACGAAAATTCTCGTGGCAGAGATTCTTGGAGCAGGTGCGAAATATCCGCTATCCCGTGAAAAATTAAGCCCGGTTCTTGCTTATATTCGTGTGAAAAATATCGAAGAAGGCTTCCAGCAATGCGAGAATATGCTGAACCTTGGCGGACTCGGCCATACAGCGGTCATCCACTCTACGAATGAAGCGCTGCAACGAGAGTTTGCCCTTCGCATGAAGGCTTGCCGCATTGTTGCAAATGCACCGGCTGCTCAAGGGGGAATCGGTGATGTCTATAATGCTTTCTTGCCGTCCTTAACACTTGGCTGCGGATCCTACGGCAAAAACTCTGTTTCTGCTAACGTAACAGCCGTACACTTATTAAACGTAAAGCGGATGGCGCGCCGTAATAATAATATGCAATGGTTTAAGCTGCCTCCCAAAATCTATTTTGAAAAAAACGCAACACAATATTTAGCTAAAATGCCGAAGATTTCCCGTGCATTCATTGTAACCGATCCAGGGATGGTCAAATTGAATTACGTTGATATTATCACACATTACCTAAATCAAAATCCTAACAATGTACAGGTTGAAATTTTCTCTGATGTCGAGCCGGACCCATCTGACGTAACAGTATTTAAAGGAGCGGAGATGATGCGCGCGTTCCAGCCGGACGTTATTATCGCCCTTGGCGGCGGTTCTGCGATGGATGCCGCAAAAGGAATGTGGCTCTTCTATGAGCATCCAGAAACAAGCTTTCACGGCTTAAAGCAAAAGTTTCTTGATATTCGCAAGCGTACATTCAAGTACCCAGAGCTTGGCCACAAAGCACAATTCGTTGCGATTCCAACAACGTCTGGTACAGGGTCAGAGGTTACACCGTTTGCGGTTATTACGGATAAACAGAACAATATTAAATATCCGTTAGCAGATTACGAATTAACACCTGACGTTGCCATCGTCGATCCACAATTTGTGATGACGGTACCGCCGCATATTACAGCTGATACAGGAATGGACGTATTAACGCATGCGATTGAGGCATATGTGTCTGTTTTAGCTAATGATTATACAGATGGCTTAGCGTTAAAGGCAATTCAGTTAGTCTTTGAGTACTTGCCAAGAGCATATAAAAATGGCAGCGATGCAGAAGCCCGCGAAAAAATGCACAACGCTTCCGCTATTGCCGGTATGGCGTTCGCCAATGCGTTCTTAGGTATTAACCACAGCCTTGCACATAAGCTTGGTGCAGCATTCCATATCGCACATGGCCGTTCAAACGCGATCTTACTGCCGCATGTGATTCGTTACAATGCGAAAAAACCGTATAAGCATGCATTGTTTCCGAAATATGAGCACTTCGTTGCGGATGAGCGTTACACACACATTGCCCGTGTTCTCGGCTTGCCTGCCCGCACTGTGGAAGAAGGAGTAGAGAGCCTAGTGCAAGCGATCATCAAGCTTGGCAAAGAACTGGACATTCCGATGAGTATTGCTGCCCAACAGGTAAACAAAGAAGTGTTTGAAAGCCAAGTGATGGAGCTGGCAGAGCGTGCATTTGAAGACCAATGTACACCTGCCAATCCAAAGCTGCCGCTCGTGACAGAACTTGCGGAGATTTATCGTCAAGCATATGAAGGTGTGTAATTAGAGCCAACGGCACTCGGCTTGCAGAAAATACTCATCCTTCATTTCAGGAAGGACTACCTCTGTTGTTCTGTGCATATATGTTTATAAGACATACTCTTATAAACAAGGAGTGAGCTGCTTGAATAAAGTAGGGAAAGATGATTTTGTTCCTGGATTCGTCCCAAAGCATAACCATGGATCTGTCGATTATACATCTACCGAAGCAGGGCATGTACATCAATGCCTAGACGTAACATCTCCTCCGATTCCAACACAGGATGGCGGGCACATTCATTATACAGAAGGCTATGTTATGTTCGAGAATGGTCATACTCATTACTACAAGGCGTACTCAGGACCTGCCATTCCTGTGGGAAATGGCAGGCATGTCCACTATTACGACTTTTATACGACGGAAGATGATGGGCATAAGCATCATGTTAAAGGAGTAGACCAGTCTGCACCAGGTACAAAATAAAAACTTCACGATTTTTCCAAATATTTTCTATGTTAAGGCAAAGAACCTGTGACCATTTGGAAACAGGTTCTTTTTCGTTTACAATATAATGTGGTGATGAAATATGTACATGGTAAAAAAAGGAGAATGGTGCGAAATAATCGTACCTGCACATTGGAGCTGCACAATCGAGCAGCTATTAAAGGACAGATGGCAAGTACCAAAGAAGCTTCTTCATCAATATCGAATGGAGAAGAGTGTGATTGTAAATGGCGAGGCAAAACGCTGGGGTGAAGAATTGCAGGCAGGAGATGTGCTGCGCGTTCGCATGTTTCTTGAAGAAGACCTTGGGGTTGTGCCCGAATACATGAACGTAGATATTTTATATGAAGACGACCATATTTTAATTGTAAACAAACCGATTGGTATGGATACACATCCGGCAGATAAGGGAGGCAAGCATACGTTAGCTAATGGAGTCGCTTATTATTTGCAAGCTGCGGGAGTTACCACAAAGGTGCGGCATATTCATCGCTTAGATAAGGACACATCAGGTGCTGTCGTATTTGCGAAGCATGCGCTCGCAGGAGCCATCATGGATCGCCTGTTGCATGAGCGAAGGATTAAACGAACGTATATGGCGCTTGTGGAAGGAAAGCTGAAGGAGAAGAAGGGTGTGATTGATGCTCCAATTGGACGAGATCGTCATCATGCGGTACGTCGAAGAGTATCACCTAAAGGGGATCGTGCTGTTACGCATTATGAACTGATACGCTATATGCCGAAGGAACGTCTATCCTTAGTAGAACTGCAGCTGGAAACCGGACGCACGCATCAGATTCGCGTACATATGAGCTATATCGGCCATCCTCTTGCCGGGGATCATTTATATGGCAGCCGTACTTCATTTATAACACGCCAAGCGCTGCACGCGAGGCAAATTCGACTTCTTCATCCGATTACCGAGGAAATGGTTGAAATTTCTGCACCAGTTCCTGCTGATATTACAAATTTATTATAAATTGTTACGAATGATGTAGAGGGAAGGATTTCTATGGAGGAAAAGCGAATGATGTAACTCACGAAACACGAAAAGGAAGGTGGAAAGATGCTATTACTTCGTAAAGTCTCCGTATACCTTTGTCTATTTTCGCTATGTATGAGTGTTGCTTTATACCCGCTTTTGCCAAGTCAGGTTGCTACACATTGGAATATTAATGGAACAGCAGATGAACATACGACAAAAATAATGGCAGGTTTCCTTATCCCGGTGCTAATGGTATTTCTATTTAAAGTTTCTGACTTTACAATGCGCTATATATATGGAACAAGTAAACGAAACTGCACGGTGCATGCGATTGCCACAAATACTGTTTTATCCTTTTTATTATTTATTCATGTCCTTATTTTGCTAATAGGGACCGGGATTTTTATTGATTTTCAGATGTGTCTGTTAGCGGCGGCAGGAGCGTTCTTCCTCGTGTTAAGCTGGTGCTTTGCGAAAATACAGACGCGTGAACCTGTTACCGCCCCGTTCGTATCAACAGAAACCGTATTTCAAAAAATGCAAATGCATACTGTCCGAACATTTTGTTTTATTGGATTCGGTTTATTGGTTAGTCTTATCCTGCCGCAGCAATGGCAAGTATATACAGCTATATGTATGATTGGCTTTGGAGGAATTTTTATCATTATCATGACGTTGTATTACTATACAATAGAAAATCGAAATTAAGATAAGAGGACGAAATCCGGCTTGTCGATGAAGCACTTTTCCGTTGCCGCAATTCCACTTTTAATCCTTCCCAACAAAAAATCGGCCGAAACGGCCGATTTTTTGTTATTTTTTACCGATGAACATTTGTGTCCAATAATCCTGCGAGCTTGTATGCCCGATTCCGATATGAGTATAGTTGCCGTTTAGGATGTTAGCACGGTGACCAGGACTGTTCATCCACGCTGTCACTACTTCATCAGCAGAACGTTGTCCTTTGGCGATGTTTTCTCCCGCATAAGAATAAGATATCCCAAAGCTTCTCATCATATCAAAAGGAGAACCATATGTTGGACTTGTATGTGAGAAATAGTTTTTACTTAGCATATCATTGGATTTTGCTTGTGCCACGTTTGCTAACGAATTATCGACTTGTAAATCGCGCAAACCATTTTTTCTTCGCTCTGCATTTGTTAATTCCACGACACGTGCTTCTGTTGCATCAAGTGTACCGCCGGTTGCTTGAGTACCCGGTGCTGTAGTGGTACCTGGCGTTGTCGTTTTTGGCGTTGTCGTTGTTGTACCTGGTGTTGTTGTATTTGGTGTTGCTTGGTTCGGACAAGGACAGAGACGCGTATAGCCGCCAGTTGGTGTAAAGGATACAGGATTTGGCGAAATGTAGCCTCTGGCATTTCTTGCAGGCAAAGCATTGTCAGGATTTGTTCGCAAACCAACATTGCGATCATTACGATCTGGCCATAAGCCATTATCACGATTTATACGTAAGTCACCGTTACGATCCGTTCCTACTGTGCGTAGATCAGTACGGTCTGTTCGTCCCATATCATTTGTAGATACGTTGTGGCGATTCACTGTATTATCATTTAAAGCTGTGTCTCGATTAGTACCACATCCACTAACTGTAAGCAATGAGAGAGAAAGAACGGTAGCGGTCGTAAAAATACGGAATTTCCTCATCTTAAACCCCTCCTCGATAGCATTCAACTGAAAGGAACTCCTTTCTCTTGTATTGTTCCTTTATGCTTCAGAGAGATGCTTGGTAATTACTCGTAAGTGAGGGAGTTTCAAGAGGAAAAGAATAGCAATAGGAATTTAGTCTATACTAGATAGAACAGCAAGAATGACACTATCTGTATAACATATAATAGCCCTCCCGGTATCGGGAAGGCTATTCGTATTATTTCGAGATAAATTGCTGAGTCCAAATGTTTTTGCCAGCAACATATCCAACACCTATATGTGTATAGGTCGTATTTAAAATATTAGCGCGGTGACCTGCACTGTTCATCCATGCCTGTACCACTTCTTCAGGTGTTTTTTGACCCATTGCAATGTTTTCCCCTGCTGTACGGTACGAAATACCAAATTGTTTCATCATATCAAATGGTGATCCGTACGTTGGGCTCGTATGGGAAAAATAATTTGCGTTGTACATATCCTGAGATTTAGCTTTTGCAACCTTACTTAAAGCGCTATCTACCTGCAGTGCTGGCAATCCTTGCTTAGCTCGCTCTTGGTTTGTTAATGTTACAACTTTTTGTTCGTATGCACTTAATGTGCCTGTTGAAGGAGCAGGTGCTGGCTGAGTCGGTTTTGTTGTTGTCGGCTGGGCCGGTGTTGCCGTTGTCGGCTGAGCTGGTTTTGTTGTTGTTGGCTGAGCCGGTGTTGCTGTTGTCGGCTGAGCTGGTTTTGTTGTTGTTGGCTGAGCCGGTGTTGCTGTTGTTGGCTGAGCCGGTGTTGCTGTTGTCGGCTGAGCTGGTTTTGTTGTTGGCTGAGTCGGTGTTACTGTTGTTGGCTGAGCTGGATTTTGTGTTGTTTCTAGAGGGACATTAAATAATTGCCACTCCGTGTAGGTATGATACAAAGAAGCAAACATCTTTGCCCATGCTGTTTGGTCCTCTGCATTCCATTGAAGTGGAGAGACATAGATTACTTTTTCATACGATACAGGCTGCTGAACGGTTTCTGCTTTTGCATTTGTGGATGATGCTCCAAATGTAAGAGCCGCAGCAGCTGCAAGAGATAGTAATGTTGTTTTCTTCATCCTTATAACCCCCTAAGTAGAAGTGTCTATACATATGTCAACATGTCGAGTCATGCTAATATTGGCGCCGTTATTTGACACATTCATAGTAACATAGCTTTAGAGGGAGGTAATTTGGAAATATTTTCATAGATATAAACTTTTCCATTTATATCCTCTTTTGAAAAATCCTTATGTTTGGCGAAAAAAGCAGATAATGTGTTGGGATTGTAATCTGCTCAAGAGGGATTGCGAAATTTAGAAAAAATGATATACGAAAAAAAGTCAGATGAATAATTAGATAATATTGGAAGATTCGAAAGCAGAAAATGCAGCTATTTCAAGAAAAACACGAAATTGAATAGGATAAATATAGAAACTATTTAACACAACTGTAACAATATTGTTCGATAATATTTATATACAGTTCATAAAAGAAATCTTATCGGTGAGTTTGGTTTACAATACAATAAGGTATAAATCTCCATATGGGATCCCATTCGACGTAGGGAGAAATTTTAGGAAGAAAGTATAAGTGCAACTATGCCTCTGTCTTCGCCCAAGAACAGGGCTTGCCAATCGGCGAGTTTTCTTTACAACCTAACAAAGCATTTCATACTTTTCTCACAATTTTTTGGTATTCTACAATGGAGATAATAAGCTGTGGCCATTGAGGTGATGATTTGAAGAACTTCATTTTACTTCTGTTTACTGTATGGCTTGTAACAGGATGCAGTCGGGAGATGTATAAAGCAATTCCTAAAAATAAAGATGTTGTCATTGTAACAAATCAAAAGGATGGCAGCCTTAGCTTTATAGATGCAGCTAACAAGAAGATGATCGCTTCCTGGCCGATTCGTAAGGCGGTCATGGGGACAGCTGTGCTCCCGGATCATGATACGATTGCTGTATATGGCCAGAATTTGGAAGTTGTCTATTTGTATTCCCTCAGCAAAGGAACGGAAGTCGGGGAATGGAAAACGGGTAAAGGAATTACCAATATCATTGTATCATCAAGCGGAAAAGATATACTGCTTGCGGATGGACAAAGCAATACTGTACGTCTATACAATAAAAATGGGACGGAAATAGCAGCGATTCCAGTTGGAAAGCGGCCAATGACAATGGTAGAGCGGAACAATCAGTTATATGTGTTAAATTTTAACGATACTGTTTTATCCGTTGTGGGTCTTAAGGAAAAGCGGGTGATAAATACGATTTCTACTCCGCAATCTTCCCTTGGTGCCGTTATATATGGGAACGAACTATGGATTGGCGGTCACGGAAGCGGAGCGGAAATAAATGAGAATGTCTATATATATGAAGGTCGTTCCCTGAAACAAAAGGTGTCTGCGCCGCAAATGCCAGTAAGCTTTGCCAGTGATAATGAATTTATCTATGTTCTCAGTCACGGATCTGGCGTGTTGCGAAAAATAGATGGAAACACGCACAAGGATATAGCGGCCATTGAGGTAGGTGCTAATCCATTTGCAGTATGGCTGAGCGGAACAGCGTTGTATGTTGCAAGCTATGATAGCGATGAAATATACGTCATACCTACAGATACAATGAAAATGGGGACAAGCATCAAGGTAGGAAAGGGACCGTTTCATATGACCGAACGGAAAGGAGAGGAGCATTAATGACGTATAAGGTACTAATAGTGGATGATGAGAGTGATATGCGGCAGCTTGTCGGGATGTACTTAGAGAACGCAGGATATAAGTGGGATGAGGCTCCTGACGGCAAAACGGCTCTTGAGATGATTAAGCGTGAGAATTTTGATTTGCTTATTTTAGATATTATGATGCCGGAGTTAGACGGGATTTCTGTATGCAAAGAACTTCGCAAAACCTCTGATATTCCTGTGATTTTTTTGACGGCAAAGGGAGAGGAATGGAATCGGGTAAACGGACTGCGGAGCGGCGGCGATGATTATATTGTGAAGCCGTTTAGTCCAGGTGAGCTTGTTGCGCGGATGGAGGCGGTGCTGCGCCGATATGTAAAAACCGGACCAAAGGATAGTGTTTCGTATGGTGAGCTTGTGATTAACGAAGCAGGCCGCCGCGTTGAGCTAAGCGGGAAAACTGTAGTATTAACGGTGAAGGAGTTCGATTTGCTTACATTCCTTTGTTATCATAAAGAGCAGGTATTTAGCCGTGAACAGCTGCTCGAAAGCGTATGGGGTTATGATTACGCGGGCGGTACAAGAACGGTTGACACACATATAAAAACAATCCGGCTGAAGCTCGGTTCCTACGGTAGCCATCTTAGCACAGTATGGGGCGTCGGCTACAAATTTGAGGTGTAATTATGCCACGTCTTACTATGGTACAAAAGCTTTGGCTTACAATTAGCTGCGCTGTGCTGCTTACCGTTTCCTTGTTATATTTAATTTCCATATATTCCTATCAAAAGCTATATGTACAGCATATAGAAGATACACTGCAAACGGAGGGGCGGCAGCTTGCAGCTGAATATAAAGGATCGCTTCCGGATTTTGAACAGAAGGTACAGTGGTTTAATTCGATTTCGAAGACGGAGCTGCTGTTTGTAAGTAACCCGCGTGATTTGAGCGCTTGCTTGCCGTTTGATGTGCAATACAATAATGCCATTATCACTGAAGAGGACCGACAGGAGCTGCTGAATGGAAATACTGTTACAAAGGTAGGATTTGAGGAACGGTTTCATCGTCAGATTATGGGCGTAATTATTCCGGTATTAGAAAAGAAAAAATTAATAGGTATCGTATATTCCTACATTCCGCTCAAAAGCATTAAAGATTTAATTCTTGATTTAGCCTTCGTACTGGCACCTCTTGCTATTGGTTTAATCTTGCTTATGGCATGGGTGGGCCGCAAAATTGTCATTGCCATTACAAAGCCGCTTTCACAAATGGAGCGTGTTTCCTATCAAATGTCAAAGGGAGACTTTACCGAAAGGATCCCGATTACAACAAATGATGAAATTGGCCTCCTTGCCTCTGCATTTAATAGTATGGCGCATGTTTTACAAAAAGAGGATTTGCAGCGTAAAGAGTTTTTAGCTAACATCTCGCATGAGCTTCGCACTCCCCTTAGCTATATAAAAGGCTACAGCGAGGCTATACTGGACGGTATTAGCAAGCCGGAGCAGCAGGTGAAGTTTATTCGTTTAATTCATAAAGAGGCAGGACGTATGCAGCGGCTCGTACATGATTTATTAGACTTAGCGCAGCTCGAGGGTGATTTATTCCCTCTCAATAAACAGCCGACCGCGTTTGCACAGCTCGTAGAGGATACATTGGAAACATATGAACAAGGCCTGTTGGAAAAGAGGATCCTGCTCAAAACAGAACTGAACCCGGAGATTATTGCTTATATCGACGAAGATCGCATGCGGCAGGTGATTCACAACGTGATGGATAATGCGATTCGCTACACACCCGAGGGCGGTACGATTTCTGTTGTGCTGCTTCAGCAGGAAAAGATGTGCGTGCTTCGTATATCCGATACAGGAAAAGGGATTCCAGCGCATCATGTACAGAGACTGGGTG
Source organism: Bacillus sp. OTU530 (assembly GCF_038440375.1). Lineage (NCBI taxonomy): Bacteria > Bacillati > Bacillota > Bacilli > Caryophanales > Bacillaceae > Bacillus > Bacillus sp. OTU530. Next base: position 42,925 of record NZ_JASATP010000030.1, on the reverse strand, counting down.
AGCGATTTTACCGCGTCGATAAAGCGCGCAGCCGCCAAAATGGGGGAACGGGTCTCGGCTTGGCGATTGTGAAGCAAATTGTCGAGGTTCACGGAGGGGCATTATGCATTACGAGCAAAGAAGATCAGGGAACAACGATTGCGATTACGCTTCCGATGGCAGAGTAGGAAGGAGGGAGCTCCGTTTATCCGTTCATATCAGCTGTTTCCCCAGTCAAGCTTTATAAATTGTTTGAGGTTTATATAAATTGCGGCTACAATAAGAGATACAATTCAAAACTTTCCTTTACCGGTGCAGCAAAACATTTGCTGCTGCCGGATGGATACCGAGGTGGTACAAGCTGAGTTATAAATCAATTCGACCAAAGAAAATATATGAAGAAGTAGCGGAAGCTATTTTAGCTATGATTAAAAACGGGACATTAAAGCCAGGAGACAAGCTGCTCGCCGTTCACCTGCTGGCAGAGCAATTTCAGGTTGGGCGTTCCGCTGTACGCGAGGCCCTAAGCGCGCTTCGGGCAATGGGGCTTATCGAAATGCGCCAGGGGGAAGGTACGTATGTCAAGAGCTTTGATGCTTCAGCAGTAGCAGCTCCTTTAAACTCTGTTTTACTAATGAAACAAGAAGACATCATCAATTTGCTTGAGGTGCGGAAGGTCCTTGAGGCTGGAGCGGTTCAGGCAGCTGCTTTAAAACGGACAAATGAGGATTTACTGGAAATCGAACATTGGCTAGAAGAAATGGAGCGCGGTGCAGGAGACGAAAAGGCGGGGGAAACAGCTGATTTTCAGTTTCATATGGCCATTGCTAAAGCTGCCCACAACCCGATGCTGCTTGAGCTCATGAATCATGTGTCCAGTATGACTGCTGAAACGATTGGAGAAACGCGAAGATTGATTTTATACGGTGAGCAAACAACAGCAGAGCGGCTTGCAGAGCAGCATAGCATCATTTTTCAAGCCATTGTGCAGCAGGATGCAGAGGCTGCTAGAGATGCGATTGTTAATCACTTAACACACATCGAGGAAATGCTCGACGCTGTTTGGCGTAAAACAAAAATATGAAGCCTTGTTGATAATTTTTCTTTTAAAATTCAAAATTTCTGTTAGAATAATAAGCAAACGCTTTCGTTTTTTTCATGTTCAGGAGAAAAGGGAATATTCCAGAAGAGGATATTCATTTCTTTTTTACCAAGTCATCAGATGACCTGATAATTAAAAAGACGGTGTTACGGAAGAGGAGAGAGATAGAATGAAGGTTACATTGTTTGTTACATGTCTAATTGATACATTTCAGCCGAACGTCGGAAAAGCAACAGTAGAACTGCTTGAACGTCTGGGCTGCGAGATCGAGTTTCCAGAATCACAAGTATGCTGCGGGCAGCCAGCTTATAATAGCGGATATGTATCAGAAGCAAAGGAAGTAGCGAAAAATATGATTCGCACATTTGAGAATGCGGAATATATCGTTACGCCATCTGGTTCCTGCGCTACAATGTTTCAGGAGTATCCGCACATTTTTCACGGAGATGCTAAGTGGGAAGGACGGGCAAAGCGGCTTGCGGAAAAAACGTACGAACTCACGCAATTTATTGTAGAAGTATTACAAGTAACTGATGTCGGTGCGCGCTTAGATGGGAAGGCGACATACCATACATCATGCCATATGACGCGCTTGCTTGGCGTGAAGGAAGCTCCTTTTACATTACTTTCCAACGTAAAGGGTTTGGAGGTTGAGAATTTGCCAAATGCTCAAAATTGCTGCGGCTTCGGTGGAACATTCTCTGTCAAAATGATGCAAATTTCCGAGCAGATGGTCGATGAAAAGGTGCAAAGCGTGGAACAAACAGGAGCGGATTATTTAATTGGAGCGGATTGCGGCTGTTTAATGAATATTGGGGGACGCATTGAACGTTTAGGAAAAGAAGTAAAGGTGCTTCACATTGCGGAAGTATTAAACAGCCGATAAGGGGGAAATGAACAATGAGCATGAAAATTAGCGATAAAAAGTTTAATGAACGTGTAGGTGAAGGGATTCAGGATTCTACAATGCGCGGTGCGGTTTCTGCTGCGCAGGAGCGGCTGTATACACGCCGTTTAACGGCTGCGGATGAACTAGGGAATTGGGAGAAATGGCGTGATCTCGGAGAACAAATTCGCCAGCATACGCTTGAGAACTTAGACTATTATTTAATGCAGCTAAGCGAAAGCGTAATGCAGCGAGGCGGTCACGTATTTTTTGCGAAAACAAAGGAAGAAGCGGCTCAGTATATTCAAGATGTAGCGAAGCAAAAGCAAGCGAAAAAAGTTGTGAAATCAAAGTCGATGGTTACGGAAGAAATCGAGATGAACAAGGCGTTAGAAAGCATTGGCTGTGAGGTTGTAGAGAGTGACCTTGGCGAATACATTCTTCAGGTCGACGACCATGAGCCGCCATCTCATATCGTGGCGCCGGCACTTCATATGACAAAAGAACAAATCCGTGATGTATTTGAAGAAAAGCTAGGCTACGAACAAACAGAAGATCCATATGAGATGACAAAGTTTGTCCGCAAAATTCTTCGCCAAAAGTTTGTCGAAGCTGAAATCGGTGTAACTGGCTGTAACTTTGCGGTTGCAAATACAGGATCTATTTGTTTAGTCACGAACGAAGGAAATGCTGACCTTGTCACAGCGATTCCAAAAACACAGATCGCCGTGATGGGAATGGAGCGTCTTGTTCCGACTATGGAGGAGCTGGATGTATTAGTCGGATTGCTGTGCCGCAGTGCAGTGGGGCAGAAGCTGACAAGCTATATTACAGCAGTTGGTCCAAAGCATGAAGGGGAAGCAGACGGTCCGGAGGAATTTCATCTTGTGATCGTAGATAATGGCCGTTCGGAAATTTTAGGGTCAGAATTTCGTCAGGTGCTGCAATGTATCCGTTGTGCCGCATGCATTAATGTCTGTCCTGTATACCGTCATATCGGCGGCCACTCATACGGCTCTATTTACCCAGGACCAATTGGCGCGGTTTTATCCCCGCTGTTAGGCGGATACGATGACTATAAAGAGCTGCCTTATGCATCGAGCCTTTGTGGGGCATGTACAGACGCTTGTCCGGTAAAAATTCCGCTGCATGAGCTGCTGCTCAAGCATCGTCAGGTGATTGTTGAGAAGGAAGGACGGGCCCCGCTAGCAGAAAAGCTGGCTATGAAAATGTTTGAAATGGGTGCTTCCTCCTCTGCATTGTATAAATTAGGAACAAAAATCGCACCAACTGCGATGATGCCAATCACATCTGGAGGCCGCGTATCTAAAGGAGTCGGTCCGCTGAAAAACTGGACGGATATTCGCGAATTCCCAGCGCCAAGCAAGGAGCGCTTCCGTGATTGGTACAAAGATCATAAGAAAGGAGGAAATCACTAATGCAAGGAACTGTTCAAAATCGTGAAGCATTTTTAGACAATCTAGCGAAGCAGCTCGGACGCGAGCGACGCACAAGCGGTGTGACGCGTCCAGCATGGAAGCATGATGTGAATGAGGAAGTCATGAAGGGATTTACACAGGAAGAATTGCTGCACGCATTCCGAGAGCACTGTAATAAAATTCATACGACTGTTTTGGAAGCTACAAAAGAAAATCTGGCTTCTGTGCTGAAGCAAGTGATTACTGAAAACGGCGGGGGACCTATTATTACATCACAGGATGCACGTTTTGCTGCATATGGCTTGGAGCAGCTGTTGACGACAGAATTACCAAGCCAAGGGATGAAGGTGCAGGCTTGGGATGCAGAGAAAGGCCGTGAGGAGAACCATGCGTTTGCAGAACAAGCTAATTTCGGGATTGTATTTAGTGATTATGCGCTGGCAGAATCCGGGACAATTGTTGTGCAAGCACATAAAGGGCAGGGGCGCGCATTGCATTTCTTGCCAACGATTTACGTTGTAATTATTCCCCGTGAAACGCTCGTGCCACGCATTACACAGGCCGTGCACAGCCTGCAGGAACGTGTGGAGCAAGGAGAAACGGTTGCTTCCTGTATTAACTTCATTTCCGGCCCGAGCAACTCTGCCGATATTGAGATGAATCTCGTCGTCGGTGTACATGGTCCGTTAAAAGCATATTATATCGTTGTGTAAAGAAACTCGCCAATCGGCGAGCTTCTTTCACACTGTTGAAAACCAACTTCGTCAATAGATAGATCCCCTCCTTTTTACGATAGAAAGAGGAGGGGTTTTTATATGTATTACATAGAACAGAATCTAACTATATGAAGCAGCCTCCCTCTCTTATAAAGGAGGCAAGTCAAGCTTTCCTTCCTCAAATAGCTCCTTGAACATATGCTTACTATATCCCGCTGCTTGTGCAAATGTAATTTTTGCTGGCATCGGCGCTTCCTGTACATCTACTATAACATCTATAATGCACGGCTTGTTTTGCTGAACGGCCTTTTGCAGCGCCGGCAGAAGTTCCTCCGGCTTTTCAACCCGATATCCTACCCCGCCGCAAATATTAGCGTAATCAGCAAAGTTAGGATTGAATAAATCTGTTCCGAACTCGATATTTCCCATCACTTCTTGTTCGAACTTAATCATTGCAATCTTATGGTTGTTCAGCACAATGACTATGATTGGCAAATCGTATTTTACTGCAGTAACAAAGTCCGCCATTGTCATGGCAAATCCCCCGTCACCGCAAATAGCAAATACCTGCTTTTTTGGATAGGCAATCTTTCCTGCAATTGCGCCAGGCAGTCCGCAGCCGAGAGTCGCAAGCCAGCTTGAGATGATAAACTGCTGATTGGTCATACGGAAGTGTCGTGCCGCCCAAACGGTAACATTTCCGACATCTACAGATAATACGGCGTCATCATGAGCAACTTGCTGCAAAGCATGTATCACACGCTGTGGTTTAATTGGAACCGATTCATCATCCTCTTGACGGTTTAGACGGTCCCACCACTTTTGCATTCTTTCTTGACTTCGCTCTAAGAAAGTGCGATTATCATTGCGACTCACATGCTGTGAAAGCCATTCTAATGTTTTTCCCGCCTCTCCAGCCAAACCGACATCGACCGGATAGCGTTTTCCGATTTGTGCAGGGTCAATATCAATATGAATAGTTTTCGCCTTCTTCGGCAAAAATCCAGTAAACGGATAAGAAGTCCCTATCATGATGAGAGTATCTGTCTCCTGCATCGCTTCATAAGCAGCCTTTGTGCCAATTAATCCTAAGCCGCCTAAGCAGTATGGATGTTCATCAGCAATAGCCCCTTTTCCTGGCAGAGTCAAAACAATAGGAGCTGCAATGTGCTCAGCAAATGCTAACAGCGTTTCACGTACGCCGTGTACACCTCTGCCTGCAAGGATGACGGGACTCTCAGCATTCTCTAAAACTTCCTTAGCTTGCTGAAGATCCTCTGTAGACGGAAGAATTTCTTGCTTTACGACAAGACTGGATGTTATGCGTGCTTCTGCTTCTACTTCAAAGCGGGGAATGTCATCAGGAATAGTAAGCACAGCCACTCCTTTTTTCGTATAAGCAGTTCGAATAGCTTGGTTGACAACAGCCGGAAGCTGTTCAGCAGACATAATTCGCTGATTGTAGACTGCCACATCATCAAACATTCTTTCCAGGTTTACTTCCTGAAAGAAATCCGTTCCGATTAAATCTGATTCTATTTGTCCTGTAATAGCCAGCACTGGCACCTTATCAAGCTTAGCATCATATAATCCATTCAATAAATGAATGGCACCAGGGCCAGCAATAGCCATGCATACCCCCAGTTTCCCAGTTAATTTTGCATATGAAGCCGCAGCCAAAGCCCCTGCTTCTTCATGTCTCACTTGAATAAACTTGATTTTATCTTGTTTTTTACGAAGAGGTTCAATAATGGAATTGATGGAATCTCCGGGCATACCATAGATATGGTCAACCCCCCATTCAATTAATAAATCAATCAATTTTTCGCCTGCCGTTTTTTTAAACATCACACATCTCCTTTTCAAATATGCCTGTTTGTAGTTTGGCACATATATCCAGAACTTAATCAATAAAAGACTCCTAATCAACAAGCATTGATGCCCAGAATTCCCCTTGCATTTTCCCCTTCTTTATATACAATGGAACAAAAGGGGCACTTTGTACTCTTTTTGTTCTGTAAAATAAATGAAAAGGCGGGATGCATGATTGGTTTAATTGTGTATTTGTTTCTTGTCGGTCTTGTTCTTGGCTCCTTTTATAATGTTGTTGGTCTGCGTATCCCCGCAGGACAATCTATTATCCATCCTCGTTCCTTTTGTCCGTCCTGCTTACGGACAATTAGAATCCGGGAACTCATTCCTGTTTGTTCGTACATATGGCAAAAAGGGAAATGCCGTGGCTGTGATGTACGAATTCCTCTCTTATATCCATCTCTAGAGCTAATTCACGGTTTGCTGTTCGTTTTAGCATTTCAGTTATTCGGCTGGAGCGGTGAAACGATTGTCGCTTGGACCTTGTTAGCGCTCCTCACGGTTATCGTAGCTTCTGATTTAGGCTATATGCTGATTCCTAATAAGATTTTATTATTTTTCCTTCCAGTACTTGTAATAGAGCGTATATTTGTTCCGCTTCAGCCTTGGTGGAGCGGGATAGCAGGAGCATGTATTAGCTTCCTCTTTTTATTCATGATAGCGATATTGAGCAAAGGCGGGATAGGCGGGGGAGATGTAAAGCTTTTTGCACTGCTTGGCTTTGTCCTAGGAATAAAAGGTGTGCTCCTCGCTTTTTTTCTGGCCTCGTTTTTAGGGACTGTTTTTGGAATAGGGGGGATCCTAGCTGGAGCAATGAAGCGTCAATCAGCAATTCCGTTTGGACCATTTATTGCGCTGGGAACGATTATATCCTACTTCTTTGAACCGAATGTACTGAGATATTATTTTTTGCTATTTCCATAAACGGCATTGCTATAAGAAAGACAGCGGGTGCATAGAATATTTGTTTAGAACCACGTGTTTTTCATTGCCCTTTAAGAAAGCATAAATTTCTAGCAGGGAGATCACTCGACGTAGTGAGAAATTTTAGGAACAAAGTGTAAGGGCAACTACGCTTCTGTCTTCACCTAACGTCTCGCCAATCAGCGAGTTTTCTTTATTGTGGAACGGCTCTGTGTGAATATGGATTATCGGCAAAAAGCAAGGAGGATGGAAATTTCCATCCTCCTTCAGCCATTGTTATGAAGTTATCCGCGTAATTGTTGTTGCGCAAGAGCGACTAAACGCTTTGTAATTTCTCCTCCAACAGAACCGTTAGAACGAGAAGCTGAATCGGAACCGAGATTTACACCAAATTCACTTGCAATTTCGTATTTGAATTGATCCAAGGCTTGTTCACAGCCTGGAACAAGAAGTTGATTTCTATTAGGCATTTTGCACTACTCCTTTGTTTTCTGTATTCCAGCTTTCGTAAGCTGGTGTTATTAGAGTGTGCTGTTTTGCAGGGGACATACTCGGAAGTAGCAGGAGGGTATAGCAGTTCTTGGATGAAAAGGAAAAGAAAAAAAGAGCAGCCATAAGCTAGCTACTCCATTTTCATAACGACTGCTGAACCTGCTACAACAAGCTTTTTATGCTGGTTATAGACATTGGTTTCGAGTGTCATAATTTTTTTATCATCGCGTTTTTGAACAACTTCTGCAATCACGGTCACTGTATCGCCGATTTTCACAGGCGCTTTAAAGGATACGTTTTGCGACAAATAAATCGTGTTTTTTCCCGGGAGCTTTGTGCCTAAAACGGCCGAGATAAGGCTAGCCACGAGCATACCGTGTGCAATGCGCTCTTTAAACATCGTTGTTTGTGCGAACGAATCAAGTAAGTGAACTGGATTTACGTCTCCGGTGAGCTTTGCAAATGCTTGAATGTCTTCGTCTGTGATCGTTTTCGTAAGAGAAGCCTGCTCCCCAATCTGAATCTCTCCATAGGCACGCTCAGGAACAACTTGTGCTTCTTGAAAAAGGTTCATATTATCCTCCTTTTTAGTTACCAGTGTAATAAAGCCGGAAGGATGATAGCGGTTCACCAGACAGACGAGCTCCTTTGACAGCAAGAAGTCGCTATATAATTATTTTACTGCAGTGAATAGAGTTTTAGAGCCTTCTTCGAATTTTTTTACTAAATCCAATTGCATGCCCTTTAATTCCTCAAGAAAACCATTCATCTGCTTTTGGATTTCCTCACGCTGATTTTGATTTTGCGCAACTAATTGTTTCACTGTGTCTTCCAATTGTCCACTTGCTTGTGAAAGGAAAGATACAGAAGCTTTTGCAGGAGAGATAGAGAATTGCTGCATTTGCTGAGCAAACTCATTCCATTTTCCTTGCCATTCTTCGATTTGTGGAGTAAATGGATTGCCTCCTAATTGCTTCACATAACCTGTATATTGAGCATTCAGTTGAGCAGAGTATTGTTTCATCTCTTGCTCCATCGTTCTTACTGCTTCTTCCATCTTCTGAAGCGTTTCTTGCTGTTGCTTCATTGTTTCTAAAGTAAGATGCTCCATTTGTTTTCCAGCGTTAGAGAACATAGAGAGCGATTGAGTCCAATTTTTCCAAAATGCATCCATGATTTCGTACGGTTTCATTTCCATGACTTGACCTCCGATATTTATTTGCATATTTGTGAATGCAGACTACTCTGCAGAATCACCTGATGAAGGTGGTTGCTTTGTTTCCTTACTTCCAGATGAGGAGAAGGGGAAAAAAGCATTTGTGTACAATGTAAAAAATGTGCCTAGCATTTTTTGATATTGCTCAAACGAGTTAACGCAAGATTCCAAATATTTTTCTCCGTATTCTGTTAGAGAATAAATTCGTTTGGCTGGTCCGCCCTCACTCGTATCCCATGTTGATGAAATTAATTTTTCTTTTTCCAGTTTGCGCAGCGTTCGATACACGTTGCCTTGGTCAATAGAAGAAAAGCCAATATCCATCAGCATTTGAATGAGTTTGTAGCCGTGAAGACTCCAATCTTTTAAACATAGAAGCAAAAAAGGCACTAAAAAATTTTTTGGAAGAGCATTTGATACTTTCGCTTGAGGTTCCTCTAGAAGCTCATTGTGTTCAGGTTCCTTACTGTTCATAGTGGCATCACCTCGTAAACAAATACAAAAATAGGAATTTTTTCTCATCTACCTGTAATTTACACCTACCTGTTTTTGTTGTCAATAAAAAGTCCGAAAAATAAAAAAAAAATAAAAGGTCGAAACAGTAAAAAAAAATAAAAAGTCCGAAAAGTAAAAAAAGGGTTGCACGTTTCTTCTAAATGTTACAAAATATAGGATATACTGAATAGTTTTCACGTTAATTCCAAAGGGGTGTGATAATGTGATCGATCAAAAGTTTGACCCATTGAAGGCTTGGAAGGAAGTATACGACCAAACAGAGAAGTTTTGGGGGAAAACGCTAAATGAAACACTAAAGTCTGAGGAGTACTCCGCATGGACTGGAAGTGTTCTGGATTTGAATTTGTTTTACCAAAAAATGCTGAATGATATCACAAAAGGATATCTAGAGAAGATGAATGTTCCAACACAAGAGGATGTTGCAAGAATTGCATCTTTAATTATCAATCTAGAAAACAAAGTTGATAACATTGAGGAATTTTTGGAAGATAAATTAGAAAATATGGAACAAGCTCCTGGAGCAAAGCGTGATATTACGAAGGTGAAGCAAGATATCCGCCTCCTTGAAAATAAAATTGATCAAGTTTTAGAATATTTGCAAAAGCAGCAGGAATTAGTAGCAGCTGCGTCGAAAACATCTAGAGAAGAGAAGCAATAAGCTTTTTATTCTATACAAACTATGCTATATCATATTTTAGGGGGAAATTGAAATGGTTCAGTTAGATGGCAAAGTAGCAATCGTTACAGGTGGCGCAAAAGGAATCGGCAAATCGATTACGGAGGCGCTTGCTAAACAAGGGGTAAAAGTCGTCATCAATTATAACAGCAGTGCGACAGCTGCTGATGAGCTTGTAAACGCATTAGCAGAGCAAGGATCTGAAGCTTATGCATGCCAAGCTGACGTTTCTAAATTAGAAGATGCTAAGCGTCTTGTAGAGGAAACTGTACAACGCTATGGCAGAGTAGACTTCCTTGTTAACAATGCGGGTATCACAAGAGACCGTTCATTCAAGAAGCTTAGCCGCGAGGACTGGGATCAAGTAATTGACGTTAACCTAAGCAGTGTTTACAACACGGTCAGCGCAGCGCTTCCTTACATAGCGGAGTCTGATAACGGCCGAATCATCAATATTTCCTCAATTATTGGTCAAACTGGAGGATTCGGACAAACGAATTACTCTGCTGCTAAAGCGGGTATGATTGGCTTTACGAAATCATTAGCTCTTGAGCTTGCAAGAACGAATGTAACTGTTAACGCAATTTGCCCTGGATTTATTGAGACAGATATGGTTGCGGAAATTCCACAAAACGTTTTAGATCAAATCGTTGCTAAAATCCCGAAAAAACGCTTAGGATCAGCCGAAGAAATCGCAAATGGTGTTCTATACCTATGCCGTGACGGTGCATATGTAACAGGACAGCAATTGAATATTAACGGCGGCTTGTACATGTAATTTTCGGTATGTTCGAAGGTGCATGGTATACATGCACCTTCTTTTAAAAAGAAGGAGGAAACCGAAATGGCATCCATGTTAACCGAGTGGGAAAAACAGCTCGATTTTTATCCTGAGGAATATAAAAATTCATATAATCGCTTCAAGCGAGCAAGTGAGGTTCTATATCGCGAACCAGAGCCGCAGGTTGGGCTTACCCCTAAAGAAGTGATTTGGACAAAAAATAAAGCAAAACTATATCGTTATGTTCGCAAGCAAGAGAACACTCATGCAACGCCTCTCCTGCTCATTTATGCGTTAATTAACAAACCTTATATAATGGACCTAACACCTGGCAGCAGTCTCGTCGAATATTTGGTGGACCGCGGTTTTGATGTATACTTGCTCGATTGGGGTACATTCGGACCTGAGGACAGCCACTTGAAATTCGACGACTTTGTTATGGACTATATTGGGAAAGCAGTTAAAAAGGTACTACGGGTTTCCGGAGCGGAGGATATCTCTCTTCTTGGCTACTGCATGGGCGGAACTATGACATCCATCTATGCTGCTTTGCACCCACATATGCCAATTCGTAATCTAGTATTTATGACAAGTCCATTTGACTTCTCTGATACTGGCTTATATGGTGTTGTGCTTGATGAGCGCTACTTCAATCTTGATAAAGCGGTAGATACTTTAGGTAATATTCCAGCAGAAATGATCGATTTTGGAAATAAGATGCTAAAGCCGATTACAAACTTTGCTGGACCTTACGTAAGTTTATTTGATCGCTCTGACAACCAACGCTTTGTAGAAAGCTGGAAGCTTATGCAAAAGTGGGTAGGCGATGGTACACCGTTCCCGGGTGAAGCTTATCGTCAATGGATTCGCGAATTTTACCAAAACAACAAATTGGTAAAAGGCGAGCTTGTTATTCGCGGTCAACAGGTAAAGCTTGAAAATATTAAAGCAAATGTGCTAAATCTTTCAGCGCAGCGTGATCACATTGCGCTTCCTTGTCAGGTAGAAGCATTGCTTGAGCATATTTCCAGCACAGATAAAGAGTACGTTTCCATCCCTACAGGTCATGTGTCTATCGTATACGGAGGCACAGCTGTTAAGCAAACGTATCCGACAATTGGGGATTGGCTTGAAAAACGTTCCCAATAATGAAGAAAACTCGCCAAATCGGCGAGTTTTCTTTACTTTTTAATCATTTATACCACGCTCAGGATGCATAAATACATCGTCATTGTTGCTTTGCTTTGGGCTTCGTTCCTTCTCAAGCAGTTCTTGGTTCTCCGGTGCAATCCAGCCAATATCATTGGTTGGATGAACCCATTCATCTCCGGACATAACGGCTGGATCCGTATCTTCGCTCCAGTGGTTGAGCGGGCTATTCTCTGAATTATATTTACTGTCCCCTATGATCACCCCGTGCTTGTTTACAAAAGGAGGCTCCATCTTAATCCCTGTTCCTTTAAAGGAAGGAAAGCCAGCTTGATGGGGGATTGTTTCATCTAAAACGGGCGAAGAAAGTTTGGGCTCTTTCATATGCATGCTCCTTTGCTTTTTGTTATTATTGTACCCATCACATCTCCTTTTCCAAGCGTTAAAAGTTGCCACTCATAGATAGAACCGTTTGCTTTATACTAAGCATACAGCTTATTTATGGAGGGAACATACATGGTTAAACGAAAAGTAGGCTATAATGCAGCTTCAACAAATAATCAAACACCGAAGGAAAGCTTGCCTGGGGGGCAAATGGCAATGGAGTTTGCAAGTGAGAATGTAGCTAAATATGCCAATCGAAATTCTAAAAAGGGGAAAAAGAATTCCTCTTCTGAGTTGTAAACCCTAAAATTTCCGCCTGCGCTGAAGTGACTTCCAGCTGGAAATTTATACTTTCCTACAATGTAAAATAGGGCCAACCCTTTAAGGTTAGCCCTATTGTTTGTCTAAAGAGAGGCCTTATATCTCCTATTTGCTTCATCAATCCATTTTTTGATTAGAAAGACATCTACTAGCCAAAGAAGGCCGATTGTAACCATACAAGCGAGCCAATACCAGAGGATTACACTTACCTTTTCCTTCACATAAATACGATGTACTCCAATGCCGCCAAGAAAGAACCATAGTATAATTGCTAAACCGAAAGATTTACGTTCCGATACGCTCATCTTCATCCCTCCCTTCCTTAACTGTATGAGGAAGGGGAAGGAATCAGAATCTAAAGAACTGGCAAGCCTTGCCCACCGGCGAAGACAGAGGCGCAGTTGCATTTACAGTATATTCCTAAAATTCCCCACTACGTCAAATGACCTTCTAGCTGGAAATGTATACTCCTGCCGTGTAAAAAGCAGACATGATCCTTAGTTTGCTGTTACAGTAAGCTGAGCCGGGGCAGAGTAAATCGTGCATTGTAATGTTTTCGGATCAAAATAAGCTAATAAGAGAGACGGCTGCATCGTTATTGCTCCGGTCTGCTCAAAGCCTGCAAAATCAAACGGTACAAACTCTAAAATGGTATGCTTATACAACTCTTTTTCTGTCAAAGAAAGCGAAACAAACTCTTCTCCTAAAAGAGAGGGTTGCTCCAAAATAACTTTATAATAAAGCGAGAGCTGTTCTTTTGGGACGATTTCATCCCACCATGGTTTGCGCGGACGATATTTATGTCCTTGTAAATAGTCGGCTTTCATTAACCCTTGGATTACCTCAAGATGCCGAGCTTGCGTTCCTTCTAAAAATTGATAGAGCCGCTTGAATAAGTCCTCAAGCTGATGACCGATGCGAACCCATCCCTGTTCATCCCAATAGGAGCCGAACTCTTGGAAGAAGTCGAATGGCGTTTCAAAGGTGCTTGATACTAGATATTCAAGAGTGCGATCCATACGATGGGCATTCCAGTATTTCTCCAACACGTCCTCCACCTGCTTAATACGCACAATATCATCAAATGGGAGGATATCGTTTCCGAGAATCTCATATGGAGCATGATCCATATATACATAGCTATGATCTTTGGAGCGAATGCGCAGACCAGTACCGCGCAGCATCTTTAAAAAGCCTAATTGCAGTTCTTCCGGACGAAGTGCAAATACATCGTTAAAGGTCTTTTTGAAGGAATCATAGTTCTCCTCTGGCAAGCCGGCAATTAAATCTAAATGCTGATCGATTTTTCCGCCTTCTTTTACCATCGTCACGGTACGAGTAAGTTTTGCAAAGTTTTGACGTCTCATGACAAGATCATTTGTACGATCATTGGTTGACTGAACACCGATTTCAAAACGGAATAACCCTGGAGGGGCCTCTTGATTGAGAAATTCAATGACCTCGGGGCGCATAATATCCGCTGTGATTTCAAACTGAAATACAGTGCCGGGAAGGTGCTCATCAATTAGAAATCGAAACATCTCCATCGCATAGCTGCGGCTAATGTTAAAGGTACGGTCTACGAACTTAATGACTCTCGCACCATGCTTCATTAAGTAACGGATATCATCCTTAATGCGTTCGCGGTCAAAATAACGAACTCCCGTTTCTATAGAAGAAAGACAAAATTGACAGCTAAACGGACAGCCGCGGCTTGTTTCTATATAAGTGATGCGTTTACTTAAATGCGGAATATCTTCAGGAAAGCGATACGGTGATGGAATTGTTTTTAAGTCGAGCTTTTCACGCTGCGGTTTAATTACATATGTTCCATCTTCCTTTACAAAACCGATACCATCAAGTGTTTCGTATTGCTTGTTTCCTTGTATTTCAACAAGTAATTTTTTTACAGAAACTTCACCTTCACCGATGATAATAAAATCAACTTCTGGAATGCGCTCTAACCAATATTTTGTATCATAGCTTACTTCTGGTCCGCCAATAAACACAATAAGGCTAGGATTGATTTTTTTCAGCATTTGAATCACTTGAATTGTTTCCTCAATATTCCAAATATAGCAGCTGAAACCGACTACATCAGGTTGGCGGCGATACAAGTCCGTCACAATGTTCATTGCTGGATCTTTAATTGTATATTCTGCCATCTCCAAATCAAATTCTGGCGCAGCATATGCTTTTAAATAACGTAAGGCTAAATTTGTATGAATATATTTTGCATTTAGTGTACTTACAACAATCTTCATTTGTTTGAACCTCAAATCTATTTTTAGTCATAGTGTAGACACTCTCCTAGTATAGGCATACTCCTAAGAAAACTCAATGGAGACTATACACATTCTTGTACTTTCATCATATAATTTACCAAGACAAAAAAAGTTGACTTAAGGAAAGAGAGGGACGAACATGAATAAACGGACGAACGGAAAAACAGAGTGGTATGCACATTTGCTGCAAAAGCTTCATATTATATCTGAACAAGAGAAACAGCAAATTATCAAGACACTTCACAAGAACAAAAAAGATAAGTATTTCTCGTAAAGAAAACTCGCCGATTGTGGGACAGAGGCGCAGCGGCACCTAAAATTTCCGGCTACTTCGATTAATTTCTAGCTGGAAATTTATACTTTCAGGAACTGTAAAAAATATTGGAATAAGCTTCCATGATATATAGAAAAGTTATTGACAAAACAGTTATTTTCATGTGATAATTTGATTAAATTTTAAGAATTATCAAATAATTAAGGAAGAATGAACGTTCATATATAGCCAACTGTACTGAACAAATCCAGTAAAGAATGCGAGATTATACGGAGGTGAAAGAATGTTATTTTTCTTAAAAAAATGGAAAGAACTGCGCGATATTAAGATGGAACTGGCCTTACGGGATTGGTTTTATGGAACAAAGATAAGCATGTCTATGAGAGTGTCTCAGGATCCGCTTACATTTCTAGTGAATGTAGAAGGAAAAGATAAAGGAATATTCTCCGAAGATGATTTTATTGTCGTGAATGCTTCCTGCGAGTCGGTTTTTCAGCTAGAAGCACAACCAGCCTCAGAATCTCCTCTCCATGCCCATACCTATAAACAAACAGGTGCTGATTGTATTTTGCAAGTACAAACTGTAGATAGTCACCTCGTTTCAGAATTATATAGTCAGCAAAGAGAAGTAACATTTGACGAAAAGAATGTGAGCCGTGTATTTGGAAAAGAAGGTATTGAGAACATTACTATTCCTATCGTAGATAACGAACGGCAATTTATTGAACTGCTAAATGGAGAAACAAGTGCATTTACGCCCGAACGCGGCGCTGTTCTCGTACATGACTATGGGTTAATTGTCTGGGCCTCTTCACCAGAGGAAACGAAGAAGTGGTTGGAAGGACTTGAGTACTTAATGAACTATCACGTGAAACTGCTCATGATTAAAGGAGCGAAAAGTTCTGTCATTTGATAGATCAAGCATGATGAGTTTTTCATACTGCGAAGGGCTCACTTGCTCCACAAAATAAATGTAAGCGTTTTATTTATAGGTAAAGGCTTCAGCTTCAAGCCTGTCTTTGGGTGAAGACAGAGGCGTAAGTGTAAAAAAGATCACTAACACTCAAATGAGAGAGGGGGGACCTCTCTCATTTGAGTGTTAGTTGGCTATTTTCTGAGCTTTTCCTAATGAAAAGGAAGCAAGGAGCGTTGCTGCACAAGTTGAGAGAGAAATACAAATTGGGCATGTTCCTTGAGCGCCGGCATGCTGGAACGAATTACGCTAGAAGTGATTTCCCCAGGGGGGCCGACATGACCAATTGCAATTGTAACCGGTTTCTCTTTTACTCTGCTTAGCAGGAGAATTGCTTGCTTTGTAATATGTGCTGACGTATATATATCATCAAAAAACAAATGGTTTTCAACCACTGGAACATTCAGTTCTTTTGCAACTTTTCCCGCAACACTTTTTGAATTTGTTTTGCTGTCTAAATAAAACAAGCCGTGTTTTTTGCAAACGGATAAGATAATACGCATCACTCGTTCATCTGCTGTAACCTTTGACCCCATATGGTTATTCATTCCCACAGCATGCGGAACATCTGCCACTGCAAGCTCTACACGTTTACGAATTTCTTCATCACTTAAGTCCGTTGTAATAGCATTCGGACCTAGCCAGCTTCTTTTCCCCCTAATCGGCTCCATTGGCATATGGATGATAACCTCATACCCTTTTTGATGAGCTGCTTTCGCATCCGCCTTTGTGGATGGAAGAAACGGCATCACAGCAATTGTGAGGGGAATGGGGAGTGAGAGCATTTGCTCTGTTCCTTTCATATTGTTGCCAAAATCATCAATGACGATGGCTACTTTATGTTTTTCAGCAGCTATAGCTGACGGAAGAAACATAAGGTAGAAAGCAAAAAACATCAAAGTCCACTTTTTCATCTCTAACACCCTTTTTAATTATAGTAGCTTGTCATTATGTTTTGCGATTTATGACGAAAATAATCGGATAAATAGTCGAATCAAGCGTATATAAAAATTTCAAACGTTGAAAACATTGGACTTTACAGAAAAATAAAAAAAAATACAGAGAAAAAAATGTCTATTATTGCGAATGTGTTTACAAATATAGAATTATTTGTAATAATTCCTAAAGTAAGATAAAGATTTTGTAAATATTAGAGAAAACATATAAAAAGCAGACAAAGTGCAGGGAGAGGAACGCGCAAGAGAGAGAGATGAGGGGGAGACTGATGTGCAAGCTATAAAGAGAAAGCATGCAATGGACAAGCTGTTGCTTGATATACATTTAAAACGTGAAGAAATGATTGCCAGTGGGCTAGAAAGCGGATTTTCCAGCTCAGAAACATTGCAAATAAGCCAAGAATTGGATATGTTGATTTTGAAATATCAAAAGCATAAAGAACAATTGGACAAGCCCAGTTCATTCCAAACTGTAATAAATCTCGATTTTTTAAAGAAATTAAAGGCGCAGCTTTCTAAAACATCCATCGTGGTAGTGGTGTTATCTTATCTTCATTACTAAAATAATGTATATTCCTTTCTAGTCTCTTGCAACGCTGTTCCAAAAAAGACGCCCCCTCCTTTTCTAACAGGGAGGGAGCAGCGGACAGAATCATATCTAAGGCGGTATCATCTTGCTAGCATCTTAATCAGTTTGAGCTTTTTCCATTTGTTTTGTCTGCGTTCAAGCCTTGTTCGTCTTTGTAGCTCAGCATATTGAACATATATATATAATGATACGCGTTCGGTAAGTAAAAAAATCATACGTTTCCAGCTAGAAGTTATTCGACGTGACTGGAAACTTTAGAAACATAGTGTAAGCGCAAATGCACTTTTGTCTGCGCTTGACGGTGAGTTTTCTTTATACTCCCCCTAAGAAAATCAAGAAGCTGTTTATGTTCCTTAGACACATTCTCTCTTTACCTGGCTATGGAAGAGCAATCTGCACATAATAGGAATCATGATACGTGTTAACAATGTATGTCATGGCAGGACCTTTACAAATTAACATTCCAAACGATGTTGCGAATGCTGATGGAACTCTTTTACAGACATAACTCCTTTTATGTTAGAGCACCCTAAAAAAGAAGAAACATGTAAGGAGAGGTGCGCAATGTCTCATCAAAAACGTCAAAAGGAACGACTTTGGAGAACGAGAAAAGAAAGCCAACAGCAACATCCTCATGGAAAAGTAAAAACGTTTGAGCAGCTGGCAGAAGAAGCAGGTAAGCAGTAAGAAAACAGAATAAGCTCATTTTACCCGCAATGTGAACAGTTCTCCAAACACAAAGGAGAAGCTTTTTCTTTTATTGCTCTGGGTACAGCGAGCTAGTGGATGAAGTTAGACAATGATTTAAAACAGATGTCCTTTGTCTTTAAAGTAAAAAACGTGAGGGTTTATGTCCCATCACGTTTTTTCTATATATCCAAGCATGTAGACCTTACGCTGGAAATTTATACTCTCTTAAAGAGTAAACCATGCATATGCCTGATCAGGTTGATTCATCTATTCGTTTTCTAAAGCTTCCTTGCTGCACGAATATATGTTAGAATAATGTGCGATTAACTTCAGAAGAAATTCCATGCACTGCATGGGAGAGGTTCGCGAACTCCCTCTATAAAAAACTAAGGCATGACAATATCTATTTTTGGTATTGTTTTGTTTTTATCTATATGACAGTTCAAGAACGCTGCTTCTTCGTATACTTTCTTAATGAAAAAGGAGAATGAATAATGAAGAATGAAAAAGCGGTTGTTGTATTTAGCGGCGGTCAAGATAGTACAACGTGTCTATTTTGGGCACTTGATCATTTCGCGGAGGTTGAGACAGTTACGTTCAATTACAATCAACGGCATAGCCTAGAAATTGATTGTGCAGCCTCTATTGCGGAAGAACTTGGCGTTAAGCATACCGTACTAGATATGAGTCTATTAAACCAATTGGCGCCAAATGCGTTAACACGCGGCGATATTGAGATTGAACATAAAGAAGGAGAGCTTCCGTCAACCTTTGTGGACGGACGCAATTTGCTTTTCTTGTCATTTGCGGCGGTTTTGGCGAAGCAAGTCGGCGCGCGCCACATCATCACAGGCGTATGTGAAACAGATTTTAGCGGCTATCCGGATTGCCGGGACGTATTTGTAAAATCATTGAATGTGACATTGAATTTGGCAATGGACTATCAATTTGTAATTCATACACCTCTTATGTGGATCGATAAGGCAGAAACATGGAAGTTGGCAGATGAGCTCGGGGCATTTAATTTCGTGCGCGAAAAAACACTCACTTGCTATAACGGGATCATCGGCGACGGCTGCGGGGAATGCCCGGCATGTAAGCTTCGTGCAGCTGGTTTAGCTGAATATGTAGCAGAGCGAAAAGGAGCGGGCGCATAATGGACAACTTCTTTGGTTTTCGCATTGTAGAGAATCTACAAAAAATAGACAAGGATATTCGTCGTGAGCAGCTCAAGTACCATAACAAACGGGTTATGGTGAGTAAGGAGTTTACATTTGATGCAGCGCACCATCTGCATTGCTACGAAGGAAAGTGTAAAAACCTTCATGGCCACACATATAAAGTTGTTTTTGGCATTAGCGGCTATGTAAATGAAATCGGTTTGGCAATTGATTTTGGTGACATTAAAGAAATTTGGAAGCAAGAGATTGAGATTTATCTTGATCATCGTTATTTAAATGAAACGTTGCCACCGATGAATACAACAGCAGAAAATATGGTTGTGTGGATTTTCGAAAAAATGGAAGATGCATTGCAGCAAGACGAGCGTCAGCTGCAGTATAAAGGTGCGCGCGTAGAATTCGTTCGCTTGTACGAAACACCAACGAGCTATGCTGAAATGAGACGGGAGTGGATGGAGCTTGACTAATATTCCCGTGTTAGAAATATTCGGACCGACCATTCAAGGAGAAGGAATGGTGATTGGACAAAAAACGATGTTTGTCCGTACTGCTGGCTGTGACTATCGTTGCACATGGTGCGATTCTGCTTTTACATGGGACGGTACAGCAAAGGATTTGATTCGGCAGATGAGCGCAGAAGACATTTGGCAGGAGCTAAAGCAAATCGGCGGGGACAATTTTTCGCATGTAACGATTTCAGGCGGCAATCCTGCTCTGTTGAGCTCCTTAGGAGAACTTGTCCTTCTATTGAAAGAAAATGGCGTTACAACGGCGATAGAAACGCAAGGAAGCAAATGGCAGGATTGGCTTCTCGCTATCGATGAAGTAACCGTGTCTCCAAAGCCGCCAAGTTCTGGGATGGAGACAAATTTTACAATGCTTAGCACAGTGCTAACCAATCTAAAAGATAGTCGTGTAAGCCTTAAGGTTGTTGTATTTGATGATACTGATTTTGCTTACGCAAAAGACATTCATGCCCGTTATCCGTATATCCCATTCTTTGTGCAGGTCGGCAATGACGATGTGCATACAACTGACGATACGCTGCTTATCTCACGGTTATTACGTAAATATGAATGGCTGATTGAGAAGGCAGTAAGCTGCAAGGAAATGAATGATGCAAAGGTGCTGCCGCAGCTTCATGCGTTAGTGTGGGGAAATAAGCGCGGCGTTTAAAATAGGAAGGGGATTTATCATGACAGGACGTAAAGACGAGGAGCTAAAGGATGTTACGCTGCTCGGCAATCAAAACACAAAATATTTATTTGAATATTCACCAAGCATTTTAGAAACTTTTGATAATAATCACCCAAGCCGGGATTATTTCGTAAAATTAAATTGTCCGGAATTCACAAGTCTTTGTCCGAAGACAGGACAACCAGACTTTGCGACGATTTACATTAGCTATATCCCAGAGATTAAGATGGTAGAAAGCAAGTCACTTAAGCTTTATTTATTTAGCTTCCGCAACCACGGTGACTTTCATGAAGATTGTATGAATATTATTATGAACGATTTGATTGAATTAATGGATCCTCGATATATCGAAGTGTGGGGCAAATTTACACCGCGCGGAGGTATCTCAATCGACCCGTACTGCAACTATGGACGCCCGGGGACAAAGTATGAGAAAATGGCGGAGTATCGTTTGATGAATCACGATTTATATCCGGAGAAAATTGATAACCGTTAAGAGAAAGCTTGTAATATAAAAGAGTCTATGAAAAACAAAAGGATGTACGGAAGCAGTACTGTATGCTGCTTCTGTACATCCTTTTTGCTTCCAAATGATATTTCTGCTAGCTTCATTATGCCTGCTGCGCTACAATCGTATAATTTTTATGGTTAACAACGGTAAGAGGCTCCAAATCCAGTTCTCTATAATTCTCCATAATTGTTATATCTACAATGACGGAGTTTTTATTCACTTTCTGCACACGCCCTTGCAAACCATTTTTAAATTCTACTACATCTCCAGCTTCTGCAATAATCATATGCACTCTCTCCCCATAAAAAAATTGGATAAGAAGACCTTGCTCAGTAGTCCTCTTTTGTTGTTTTCTCTATTTTGAACTATATTTACTAATTTGTAAATGTTTTCATACTCATTTCAAAAAAAGATTTTTCATTTGTCAAGAAAAAAGAAGATTTTTGTCGAAAAAAAATAGATATTGACAATAAGATATAGATTGATTCATAGAAAGTATCAGTATATTTTACCTTTTAAGGAAATATATATCAATCATACATTTGCCCATATACCGTTTATCTCTTAGCGGTATGAGGAACTAGGTCGGGAAGGAGAGACTTTATGGAGGTCTGGATTATCTTAGGTGTTTTAGTCATAATAGCATTGATATTTTGGGTGGCATCGTCTTCGAGAAAAGGAAAGCGTCATCATAGTGATTCTTCCTATACGAATGATTATGATAATGATTCCTCCGATGCTGGAGATAGCGGTGGAGATGGAGGTGGAGGAGACTGACAGACAGCTGTGACACGCTGTCTTTTTTGCATTGTAGGAGAAGCTGGAAGCGAATGTATCAGTGTAACTATGCCGCTGTTTTCGCTTAAAGGCTCGCCAATCGGCGAGTTTTCTTTACACTGTAGGGAGGTATAAATTTCTAGCTGGACGTCAATTCGACGTAGTGAGAAATTTTAGGAATACAGTATAAGAGCAACTACGCCTCTGTCTTCGCCCAAAAGCAGGGCTCGCCAATCGGCGAGTTTTCTTTACACTGTAGGAAAGTATAAATTTCTAGCTGGATGTCAATTCGACGTAGTAAGAAATTTTAGGAATACAGTATAAGGGCAACTACGCCTCTGTCTTCGCCCAAAAGCAGGGCTCGCCAATCGGCGAGTTTTCTTTACACTGTAGGGAAGTATAAATTTCTAGCTGGATGTCAATTCGACGTAGTGAGAAATTTTAGGAATACAGTATAAGGGCAACTACGCCTCTGTCTTCGCCCAAGTGCAGGGCTTGCCAATCGGCGAGTTTTCTTTACACTGTAGGGAAGTATAAATTTCTAGCTGGATGTCAATTCGACGTAGTGAGAAATTTTAGGAATACAGTATAAGGGCAACTACGCCTCTGTCTTCGCCCAAAAGCAGGGCTCGCCAATCGGCGAGTTTTCTTTATTTTTTGTTTATCATTGCATGATATAATAGAACGATAAGTATGATAAGAACAGGAAGTTTTCAAAAACGGAGAGTGAATGAGGTGCAAATCTCGTTGATTACGCACGGTCCTGTCAACGTCCCTTCTTATTTTATGAGTACAACAGCATTTCATTTATGGTGGGAACAATACAAGCAGGCAGAACTGGTTCTGAATAGCACATTCCCAACAAAAACGACTGACATAGTACGTCAGGCAAAGCGAGTGGTCACGAGCGATGCAACGTGTGCGGTTCAATCTGCAGCATCGTTCATTTCTTCACTTTCTTTTGTACAAAACAACTTGTTTCGCGAAATATCCGTGCCTAGATGCTTGCCAACTGTACCTTGGCTGAAATTAAAGCCATCGGCATGGATGATGCTTAGTCGAGCGCTTTGGCTTGCAGACTGTAGTAATAACAGTGATTATACAGAATCATACAAGCAGGCGGAGCAACGCGCCCAGCAGGCAGCTGATTTGCTAATAGGCTATGCGCTGTGCGACTCTAAAATTGTCTTAATTGGTCATGCCTTCTTCAATGCTATGATTGCGAAGGAGTTAAGAAAAAAAGGTTGGACAGGACCTTTATGGACAGACAGTCGTAACTGGGGATGCACAACATATCGTTATTCCAAGGTATTTGCAGGAAAATCACTTGAATATAAAGTAGGGTTTACACCTAGTTAAAGAAAGTTCATCGATTGGCGAGCCATCAGGCGAAGACAGGGGCGTAGTTGCACTTACACTGTACTCCTAAAGTTTCCGGCTACGTCGAATGACTTCTAGCTGGAAATGTATAATTTCTGGTGCAAATAAAAACGCAATCCCATGCAGAAGGATTGCGTTTTTGTCTGCTAGAACTTTCATGCAGGTTGCTTGACTACGAGAACAAAGCTGATCAATTCCACTTTTCTTGTAAACAGGCTCTTGTCGGTTTCTGGAAATAACGGTACAATAAGTACTTGCAGAGGTGAAGGCTATGGATCAATCAATAGTTAATGAGATTTTAGATAAATTAAAGAGCGGTGAGCTGCATGAATATACTGTAACCAAAGAGGTATTTTACTCCTTTCGGGAAGTGTTGGTGAATAGACCGGATTTTAAGCATTTTCGCGGTGTTGCCCAGCATGGAGGAATTGTGGTGTACACATACATGGAAACACCGCGTTCCTAAACAATGATAGGGAACTGCAGCTAATATTATAAAAACAATAGATGGGGAGGGAATGAGCTTGGGAGAATTTAAGCAAAAGCGTCTCACACATTGGGATTATATGTGGAAGGATGAACAAGGCAGACGGTTTATGGGGATGGTGCTTTTGCCTGCAAATCGTAAAAGAGCGGGGCGCTATTTATGGGAATTGAAAAAACAGCTTGCTGATGCATACAAAAGTAAGCTCTATGTTCCGATTACCATTTTACATCAAGATTCCTTCTTAGATATAGATGGGCGTATTTGTGCGGTAAGCGATGATGAAAATATGATAACCATTCAAGATTTGTCTGGTAGCTACTATACAGTGCGAATTAGCGATGTCTTGCATATTGAGTATAAGAATGAAGGCGGAAACAGCTCAGAGTAGGGCTGTTTTTTGCATTTTAGAAAAGCGTACCTTTCCAGCTAGCAGCGAATGCGACGTAGAGAAGATTTTAGGACCAAAGTATAAAGACAACTGCGCTTCTATCTTCGCCTAACGGCTCGCCAATGATAGCGGGTTTTCAGAGAAATACTAAGGATTATCTGATATAGCAACAAATTGGATATAGTGCACGCACAGATGAAATTTTGTCTTTACTAAGGTCAGCCCCCTTTATATTTGCCGATCTGAATCTTCTTTTGTCTGCTGCGTTTGCTGATGTTTACGATAATTGGCGCACTTTTCTTTAAAGCAAACTGTTTTTGTTCCCATGGGAAGCTGCGCCTTATATTTTTCATAGCACCAGCATATTTCTTTATTTTCCATTGTACACACTCCCTTCTCAATCAGTGTAGCAAAGAAAGAATAAGAATGGCTAAATAATTTAAAAAAGGATTGTTGAAAGCCACTGGGCGTTGTAACATAGAATTAGTAAGGATTTCCAAAATCAAAAGGGAGGAGATAGCTGTGAAAGAGCAGGCAGCTTGGAAGATAAATGGTTTTATTGGATTGTTATTATTGCTTGTGATTCTTATATTCGCCGCGTACTTTAGTATTGTGCAATACAATCCTTTATACCTCATTTTTGCCGCGGTTCTGGCCATATTCGTATTAACTGGGCTGACAATTGTGCAGCCGAACGATTCTGTAGCCGTAATATTTTTCGGAAAGTATATGGGGACCATTCGGGAAGATGGTTTCTTCATTACAATTCCTTCCATCCGCAAACGTGTTTCTTTGCGCGTGCGCAACTTTAATAGTGATACGTTGAAGGTTAACGATGTAGACGGGAATCCCATTGAAATTGCTGCGGTTGTCGTATTTAAAGTAACAGATACAGCTAAAGCATTGTTTGATGTGGAAAACTATCGAGAATTCGTACGTATCCAAAGTGAAACTGCACTTCGTCATGTAGCGACAAAGTATCCGTATGATACGGATACTGAGAAAGCGTGGTCACTTCGCGGAAATGCAGAGGAAATTGCAGAAGAGTTGGCCCGTGAGCTGCAAGTGCGTTTGAATGTATCCGGTGTAAAAGTGCTAGAGGCACGCCTTACTCATTTAGCATATGCCCCTGAAATCGCAAGTGCTATGCTGCAGCGTCAACAGGCAACAGCTGTCGTGGCGGCGCGTCAAAAAATTGTAGAGGGTGCAGTCGGAATGGTCGAGGCGGCGCTTGAACAGCTGGATCAGAGACAAGTCGTACAGCTAAGCGAAGATATGAAGGCACAAATGGTAAGCAATCTGATGGTCGCGATCGTATCAGAAAAAGGAACACAGCCCGTGATGAATGCTGGGACCTTGAAATAGGCCTGCCTAAAGAGAAACGAGAAAGATTTTTTCTACTATGCAGCTATTTCAGTCCTTCTCTCTTAATATACTAGTTTGGAAATGTTAGCCGTTTGAAACATTTATAAGGTGCTTGTAACAATCAAATGTTTCTTTGCTTGAGATATCAGCCTGTAAGCTGGCATTTTTGTGGCTCTATAAAGAGAGTATATCTAGTATAATAAAGGGAGAAAAGCGAGAAAAAAAGAGGGTTTCCGTTGATTTATGTAGGTTATTTCCCAGGAAAACCAGAATATTGACGGGAAATAATACCTTTACACGCACATTATATAATGAAGTCTGCTCTTTCGAATATGTGACGTTTGTAACAATTATGCTACAAGGATCTATATGAATAAACCGGAGTTGATTTTACAAAAAAACTATTTCTTTGTAAAATGCCTCTAGACACATCGCCGCAGGCAACAGAAAGGAGAGAGAAAAACGAGGTAATGCCTCGCTGGTACCTTGTTTCATGGGACATCATGCCTTAAGGCAAAACACAAACTTTATATGTAGTGCACTTGTTCGCGCCAAAGCTTATCGGCTAAACCCCGTAAAACTCAAAGCATGCGCGAGAAATAAGTAGCCAAGCCTCTCGGGTCCCAGGAGGCTTCTTTTTTTTGCATGGCAGAGTTATAATTTTCCAGTTAGAAGCAAGTTCGATGTAGCAGGAAATTTTAGGAACAAAGTGTAAGTGCAACTACGCTTCTGTCTTCGCCTAACTGTTCGCCACTCAGCGAGTTTTCTCTATAGAAAAGCGTATCTTCCGCGCTCAAGGATGTTTATCCTGTGTGCTCTCTTTGTTTCCTCACAAATCTTGCCTTGGATGTTCTTTCTTCAATTTTCTTCTTATGTTGCATAAATTGTCGCTTCCCTTAAAACATTTCTGCAAATTCCCTTCTTTTTCTCCATATTCATACATTTAATCTTTAGAATGAACTAGAAAATACATTGACAAGTTCTCGTAAATACACTGTATTGACATGCTATTTATAATGTAGTTTCATATGTTTTGTACGTCTTTTTGGAACGGCTCTTTCTTTGTCGAAAAACAAATTCTTTTGCTCAAAATAAATCTGTGCATATATCTTGTGTCTGCTCGAAAAACATAATACAATATGTAGGCAGATAAAAATATGAAGAATTTGGTTATGGTTAGGAAATGGAGGAGTTAGGAATGCTGATTGTATATGATTCAATGACAGGAAATGTGAAAAGGTTTATTCAAAAACTCAATATGCCCGCGGTGCAAATTCATGACGAATTACTGCTGGATAAGGAGTATGTCCTTGTCACATATACAACAGGATTCGGGAAAGTGCCAGAGCGTGTAGCAAAATTTCTGGAGCGAAACTACGATCGCTTAAAAGGTGTAGCAGCGAGCGGAAATCGTAACTGGGGAGACAAGTTTGGCGCCAGCGCAGACCACATTGCCAAAGCATACGAAGTGCCAGTTTTGTCTAAGTTTGAAATGGCTGGGACAAATAAAGATATAGAATTTTTCAAAGAAAGGGTGCTGGGGCTTGCGACATATTGAGCTCAATAATGAAATTACACAAATGGCAGATGGCTTCTATCAATTGGAGAAAGACCAAGAAGCATTGCAGGAATTTTTGAAAGAGGCGCGCGAAAACACACTACCGTTTAGCAACGTACGTGAGCGCATCGCCTATATGATGGAGCAAGATTATTACTACAATGTGTTACAGGAGTATTCTCTAGAAGAGATTGAGGAAGTGTATGCTACTACATACGAAGAAAACTTCCAATTTCAATCCTACATGGCGGTATCAAAGTTTTATAAGGATTACGCGTTAAAAACAAATGATGGAAAGCAGTATTTGGAAAGCTATGAAGATCGCATTGCAATCGTCAGCTTATACTTGGGCCGTGGTAACGCGGAAAAAGCAAAGAAATATGCACAACAAATGATCAAGCAAAACTATCAACCAGCGACACCAACCTTTTTGAATGCAGGACGAAGCAGAAGAGGGGAAATGGTGAGCTGTTTTCTTTTGGAAATGGATGATAGCTTAAACTCGATTGGATTTAATATTAATACGGCGATGCAGCTAAGTAAGATTGGCGGAGGCGTTAACCAATGAGCGCCAACTAGCAGAGATGCTGGTTATAAGAACCCTGCTAATTCGGTGGAACTCTTGCTTTGACAAGACAATACCGAGCCAAGTTATCTAATTGGTCAAATGAAGTAATGCGAAGGGGTGCAGACTTTGCAGTTTGTATATAAGATTGTGAATATCCAAAGTGGTAAGTTTTACGTGGGACGAACCGGAAACTTGACTGAAAGGTACACAACTCATAAGCGACTTTTGCAAAGTGGAAAACATCACTGTATACACCTTCAAAGAGCCTGGTCAAAATATGGTGAACAGTTGTTTAGAATTGATGTTATAAGTGTCTTTGATACAGGGAATGAAGAGGAAGATCTACGCCTTGCAAAGAACCTAGAGCAGTTGATTTTAGACAATTTGTTTGCTACAAGTATACTTTATAATGTATCTTCTTCTTCTGAAACGGGTGTACTAAAAGGAAGTAATCATCCTTTTTATAAGATGCATCCAATTCAATGGATTGGGAAGGATGCTTACAACAGAGCAATGGATACACTCAAGAAAAAGATAGGAAGCAAAAATCACTTCTACAAAAAACAACATACAGAAGCTGTTATCCAGCTTCTGAGGAAAAAATGTGCCATGTACGGTACAGATAATCCCTTTTTTGGAAAAACACATTCTCATGAAACCAGAAAGAGAGTTGCCCAGGGTAGGCGAGGGAAAACAATAGGCAAAAGTCCTACGAATTCCAAAAAAGTGGTTATTGATGACATCGTGTATGAATCCTGTGCCAAGGCAGCAATAGCAATGGGGGTATCAGGTATCACAATTTCTAAGCGGTGTAAAAATGAGCAATATCCAAACTATATGTTCCTAAATTGTCACGAAGAAGTGATAGGTATTTCTTCAAAACCTCAATTTGTGAAAATAGAAGAGGTTTTGTATGAATCTATAGCTACTGCTGCTAGTGCTTTAGGAGTAAGTCGGGAAGCTATAAAAAAGCGATGTAAAAGTGAAGGTTTTCCTGGATATTGTTTTGTAGAAGATGACCAAATATCAGCTTCCAATGCTAGCAAGGTAATTAAGAGGAAACAAAAGTCTCTCAGACACAGCTCTAAGACTAAGAAAAAGCTTTCCCTGATGAGGGGCAGGAAGATTGTTGTTGGTGAGTATATATATAATTCCATACTTGAGGCATCTACTGCACTAGGTGTTTCTACTACAACAATTAGAAATCGCTGTGAGAATGACAAATTTCCAAGTTACCGATTTCTTGACCAAAATTTGACCAATTAGATAAAAGGTGTAACGACCATCGAAATCACGCTGTATCAGCGGAAGAGAGTAGAGTAGGACGCAAGCGTTTGGCGTCCGAAACGCAGGGACTCTTACCAAAAAAAATGGAAGAGTATGATATGGTCTGCTCTTACAGGCGACTGTAAGCTGTCCAAATGGACGCACTAGGTATAGCGAACCTAGTGGAACAGAAGGTGCGCTAAATCTTTCTAAACTACGAGCCAGAGGAGAAGAAATTAAGGGGATTGAAAATGCGGCAAGCGGTGTAATGCCAGTGATGAAGCTGTTAGAGGATTCTTTCTCTTATGCGAATCAGTTGGGACAAAGAAAAGGCGCAGGTGCCGTGTACTTGAACATTTTCCACTGGGATATTATTGAATTCCTTGACTCGAAAAAAATCAACGCCGATGAAAAAACTCGGATCCAATCCCTCTCCATCGGATTAATCGTACCAAGCAAGTTTTTCGAGCTAGCGGAGAAGGATGAACCTCTATACGTATTCGCTCCATATACGGTGTTTAAAGAGTATGGAAAGCACCTAGACGATATGGATATTGATGCGATGTACGAAGAGTTGGTTGCAAATCCGAAAATCAAGAAGAAAAAGCTTGATTTAAGTGCGCGTGACATGCTGATTAAAGTTTCTATGATCCAATTGGAATCAGGATATCCGTACATCATGTTTAAATCAAATGCGAATGAGCAGCACCCGCTTAAGGATATTGGTTCAATCAAAATGTCGAACCTTTGTTCGGAAATTTTCCAACTCCAAGAAACATCAGAAATTAACGATTACGGTGTAGGCGATATTATCCGCCGTGATATTAACTGTAACCTAGGATCTTTAAACATTGTCAACATAATGGAAAACAAAGAACTACGCGAAGCAGTGCATGCCGGCATGGAGGCTCTGACAGCCGTTTCTGATATGACAGTGATTCAAAACGCTCCGACAGTGAAAAAGGCGAATGATGAACTTCATTCTGTCGGCTTAGGTGCAATGAACCTGCACGGTTTCTTGGCAAAAAATAAAATCGCGTACGAAAGCGAAGAAGCGAAGGATTTTGCTCGTACCTTCTTTATGATGTTGAACTACTATTCCATTGAGAAAAGTATGGAAATCGCAAAAGAGCGAGGCGAGACATTTAAAGATTTTGAGAAGTCCGAGTATGCGAAAGGAACATACTTCGAGAAATACGAAGCAACTGACTTTAAACCACGCTTAGACAAGGTGAAAAAGCTGTTTGAAGGCATGCATGTTCCAACGCAGGAAGATTGGAGTAATTTAAAAGATCAGGTGCAAACATACGGATTATACAATGCATATAGACTTGCAATCGCTCCGACGCAATCCATCAGCTACGTTCAAAACGCGACATCTAGCGTAATGCCGATCGTAAGCCAAATCGAGTCTAGAACGTACGCAAATGCAACAACATATTACCCAATGCCGTTCTTATCAAAAGAAACGTTTTGGTACTATAAATCCTCTTATGATATTAATCAATTTAAGCTTATTGACTTAATCGCGGAAATTCAGCAGCACGTAGATCAAGGAATCAGTACGATTTTATACGTGAATAGCGATATTTCCACACGCGAATTGGCGCGTTATTATATCTACGCTCACAAAAAAGGCTTAAAGAGCTTGTATTATACAAGAACACGAAAGCTAAGCGTAGAAGAGTGCGTAGCGTGCGTAGTCTAATTTTTAGAGAGAGAAGGGGTGGTTTATAGTGCGCGCAGTAAACTGGAATAAGCAAGAAGATGATTACAGCTTAATGTTTTGGAAGCAAAATATCGCCCAGTTTTGGACGGAGGAGGAAATTGCTGTTTCCTCTGACAAAAACACTTGGGTACAGTTATCTAAGGAAGAGCAAGTTGCCTACAAGCGAGTTCTCGGCGGCTTGACCTTGCTTGACACGAAACAGGGCGGCGAGGGTATGCCGCTCATCCTCGTGCATGTGAACAATCTGCAGGCAAAAAGCGTGCTGGCGTTTATGGGTGCGATGGAGGAAGTACACGCAAAGTCATACAGTCATATTTTTACGACACTCGCAACAGAAGAAGAAATTGACGGTATTTTTAAATGGGTAGACGAGCATCCTCTTCTAGAGAAAAAAGGAAGCATGATTACGTCTTACTACCGCCGCCTGTTAAAGCCAGAGGTAACGAATAAAGAGCTATATATGGCGATGGTTGCAAGCGTGTTTTTGGAAAGCTATTTATTCTACAGCGGGTTCTTCTATCCGCTTTATCTCGCTGGTCAAGGTAAGATGACAGCAAGTGGTGAAATTATTAACCTGATCATACGTGATGAGTCCATTCACGGTGTGTTCGTTGGCTTATTAGCACAAGAATTATACGCAAAGCTATCAGAAGACGAGCAGCAAGAGGTAAAAGCAGAAATACTTCAGCTCTTAATCGACTTATATGAAAATGAATGTGCATATACAGAAGAAATTTATACGCCAATAGGTCTTGTAGATGAAGTGAACAAATTTGTTCGCTACAATGCAAATAAGGGTTTAATGAATCTTGGTATGGATCCGTATTTTGAGGATGAGGAGATTAATCCAATTGTCTTAAACGGACTTCGTACTGATACGAAAAATCATGATTTCTTCTCGGTTAAAGGAAATGGTTACGTCAAAGCAACAAATGTTGAAAAACTGACAAATGATGATTTTGTGTTTGATTTTTAAGAAGCAGAGGGCTTGATGCTAGCAAGACCTCATTTCTAAGAATCCCTAGAAAAAAGGTATTTACACATTAGACATAACTAATATGTAAATACCTTTTTTATGTATGTGTTTACTATTTCTTTTTTTAGAAGGCCTGTTAGTATAATTATGTTGAAATAACTATTTGTGATTCTGTTATTAAACGTAGTGAATTTTTCATAATATAAAAAGTATATAACGAAACCAAAACAAATGAAGCACCTAGAAGCTAAACTAGTTGCTTTACTTTATCGTGCTATAATCATTTAATACATTTAACAAAAGGAGCCTACCTTCGTGTCAAATACACCACCGTCTTTATGGACTAAAACATTTATTATTATCATGTTAGCCAATGCATTTGCTTTTTTCGCATTTGATATTTTGCTGCCAACTCTCCCGCTTTTTTTGGAAAGGTATGGGGGCCTTGATATATCCAAAATAGGATTGATCATCGGGAGCTTTACTTTTTCTGCTATTATCATTCGTCCGTTTACTGAAATTTTTACTAATAAATTTGGAAGAAAGAAAGTATTAGTTGTCTCTATTCTTATTTGTTTACTCTCAACTCTAGGTTATTATATTGGCACAAGCTTTATCCTTGCACTTTCGATTCGTATTTTGCATGGTTTTGGCTTTGGTCTTGCTGTTACGATTCTTTCTACTTTAGCAGCGGAGATTATTCCGAAAGACAGACGAGGCGAAGGGATGGGAATGATTGGGAATGGCACAACCGTTGCTTTGGCACTATCGCCTTTCGCTGGGATGTGGCTATTTAACTCGTACAATCCAATTATATTATTTGGAGTCGCAGGACTTAGTTTGCTAGTATTTCTTTCTTGCGTTAGCTTCATTTCTTTTCCAGAAAGTGTGGCCAATTCTAATCAAACAGAGAAATCATTCCTCCAGTCAATGATTGAACCTTCCGCTATTTTTCCTTGCTTCCTAATGCTTTTGTTTGGCATATGCATTGGAGGAGTCATTAGTTTTATGGCGCTCTATGCAAAGGAGCTAAATATTGAAGGAGTGGCGTGGTTTTATTTTGTAAATACAGTGAGCGGATTTTTAATCCGTTTTATTTCCGGAAAAGTATTCGACCGAAAAGGGCATGCCTGGGTCTTGATTCCAAGTTCTATCTCCATTACCATTGGATTTGTTTTATTATACCAAGCTACCACTTTAAGTGATTTACTCATTGCTGCGACTTTATATGGTATGGGAACGGGATCATTATTCCCTTCTCTACAAGCCTGGACTTTGAATAATACCAAGCCTGAACAATTCACAAAGGTAACTGCGATGTTCTTTAATTCGTTTGACCTCGGGATCGGGGGAGGTTCGGCTATTCTTGGTTTGATTGCCGTAAAAACAAACTATAGTTCCATTTATTTATTTTCAGCTTTCGTCATGGTATTTTTCCTTCTTGTTTACTGTTCCGTATTATTTATCAATAAACAAAGCTTGGTGAGAACACAGAAAAGAGCATAGATAAACAGAGTATAGTGAGCACCCTCAGAATAGAGGGTGCTCATTTTTATGTACAATAAATGGAAACATCATTCTTTGATGGTACCTAACATAGAAGAGAATATTCATTTTCAGTATTCCAATTAATTTTTGATAACACAGGAAATGATATTACAGTACTGAATGGATCAGGATAAGTTTGTACACAGTTTCCATTTTTCTTTACCATCCCTAGGGATCGGACAGGCTTTTTAGCTAATCATTTTTTAGGGGGCAAATAGAGTGTTCAACACAAGTTTTAAAAAGAAGCTATTCCTTTTTGCAGCTATGTCTTCTATTGCTGTTGGTAGTTTGATGGGCACCTGTGCTTTTTCACCATCATCTGCGGAAGCAGAAACTAACCATGATAACGGGAAGGTAAAAAACGTTATATTTATGATTCCAGATGGTTTTTCTGCGGCGTATGCAACGCACTATCGTTGGTATAAAGGCAAACAATCTCTTTTGGACTCCATGTTCGTCGGTATGCATCGAACATATTCTGCAAGCTCCGCAGTAACAGATTCAGCAGCTGCTGCAACAGCAATGGCGACGGGAGTCAAAACAAATAATGGAATGATTAGCCTTTCACCAAAAGGTAAGACGTTGAAAACGATTCTTGAAGCCGCCGAGGCAACGGGAAAAGCCTCTGGACTAGTCGCTACTGCCACGATTACGCATGCCACTCCTGCTGCATTTGCTTCACATGCTGTTTCACGTACAAGCGAAGCAACTATTGCACCCCAGCTGCTGAACAATGGAGTAGATGTGATTCTAGGAGGCGGAAGGAGGTATTTTCCTGATTCACTTTTAAAGGAGGCACGAGAAAAGGGGTACCAATTGGTCAGCAATCAGGAACAGCTAGCTGCTTCCAAAAAGACTGGGAAGCTAATCGGTTTGTTTGCTGAAGAGGGCTTAGCAGCAGAATTGGATCGGGATGTAACCAACCAGCCTAGCCTAGCTGAGATGAGCAAAGCAGCCCTTGAAGTGCTTCATCAGGAGAAAGACGGATTTTTCTTGCTGATTGAAGGAAGTGAGATTGATTGGGCAGGGCATGTTCACGATGCAGCTTGGGCGATGAAAGATGCCGAAGCATTTGAAGCAGCAGTGGAAAAGGTATTAGAATTCGCCAAAAAGGACAAACATACTTTAGTCGTTGTAGCGGGTGATCATGATACGGGAGGTATGTCCGTTGGTGGTTACGGTAAATATGCTGCAAATATTGAAATGCTTCGCAACGTAACTGCAACAGGCTTCTTTATGGCAAAAAAGCTCAATCCTGCCCGCAGCAATATAAAGGAAGTAGTGAAACACTATGCTAATATAAATCTTACAGATGAAGAAGCTGCAAGAATTAAAGCTGCTCAAACGACGGACATAGCAATTAATGAAGTGATTTCAGAACGTGCATTAGTTGGCTGGACAACTTTTAAGCATACTGGTATGGATGTCCCGGTATATGCATTCGGGCCAGGATCTAACCTGTTCTACGGTTTACACAATAACACAGATCTTCCACAATTAATGGCACAAGTCATGGGAATTTCTTTTCTACCAGCCCGCTAGATGAGGAATTTTAACGCGCAGCGTGTCTAGAAGCGTACTGCGCGTTTATTGTTACACTGTAGAAAATATAAATTCCCACCTGAAAGCTGGGAGACCATTCGATGTAGTGAGAAATTTTAGGAATATAGTATAAAGGCAAGGCTTACCAGTCGGCGAGTTTTCTTTATTTTCTGCACTGTATCAACACAGCTTGCCCTTGAAAGCTGCTGATATGTCCGTCCTGTACCTCAATATGAAAATGCTTCGCTATCTGTTTATCCCCATTCAGCATATACTGCTCCAGCTCTTGTTTCTCCGTTTCCGGCAATCCTGCTTGTTTGCACCATTTTTCAAATTGAAATATTTTTGAGAAGGTCACAAGCTGCTGCACTGTAAATCCTGAACGCTCTAATAGTGAAATCCATTCAGATTTCTTCCAAGCACGGTAGTGGCTATTGTCCCGCTTTTTCTCCACTGTATTGTAAAAGGTATCAAGCTCATCTTGCTCAGGAGCAACGTTATCGATCAGAAGAAACTTCCCGTTTTCTTGGAGCACACGGTAGCTCTCGGCCGCAAAAGCAGCAATGTCCGAGAAATGATGCGGTGCAATGCGGCAAGCCACAATAGAAAATGAAGCATCAGGAAACGGCAGCTGCTCGGCATCGCCCTTCATAAAGGTAACGTTTGTATGTCCATTTCCGCGAATAAATGCTTCCGCTTCCTGCAGCATGTTTTTTGTTAGATCAAGTGCGGTAACCTGATCTACAAGCTGCGCAAAGCCGTTGGCAACATGACCGCCGCCTGTGGCGATATCGAGAACAATATCTTCCTTCTTTGCCTCAGAGAGTGCAAGAAGTACTGCCAGGTCTTTTCCTTTAGCGTGGATTTCGCTTGTTACATAATGAGCTGCATACTTACCGAACTGCTCTTGTACACGCTGTTTGTTATCCATCTATACCATCTCCCTTCTTTTCTACTAGCATAACGCAAAAGGAATCATAAGAATATTTCGTTTTTTTATGAAAACTCGATAAGAAATTCTTATCTTCTTTCTAAATGTTCACAAAATATTAACCGAAAACTGTGATGTTCATCATAGTTTTGGCCCAAAATAAAGGCATTTTTGGCGATTTTTTTACAACTGCCTCGGACTTATATTCTTTTCTAATCCCCTTTGCTACAATGAAGCCAAGATGAATGCTCAAAAATTCACAAAGAAAGAAGGATTTCAAAATGAGTAAACAACGTCTCGTTATGATCGGCAACGGAATGGCCGGTATCCGCTGTATCGAAGAAATTTTAAAACGAAATCCAGAGAAATTTGAAATTACGGTATTTGGTGATGAGCCATATCCTAACTATAATCGTATTGCTTTATCCAATGTGCTGCAGGGCAAAACAACACAAGCTGAAATAGTGATGAATGACTGGAGCTGGTATAAAGAAAATAATATTACTTTATACACAAACGAAAAAGTAACCCATATCGATAGGGGAGCCAAATTTGTTCGTACAGAAAATCATCGCACGGTCGAGTATGACAAGCTCCTCATTGCAACAGGGTCTTCTGCATTCATTTTACCTGTTCCAGGGCATACTCTTTTAGGTGTAACAGGATTCCGTACGATTGATGATTGCAATATGATGATGGAAACCGCGAAAGAATATAAAAAAGCAGTTGTAATTGGCGGCGGCTTACTTGGATTGGAAGCGGCACGCGGTCTATTGAACATGGGCATGGAGGTAGAGGTTGTTCATCTTATGCCGAATTTGATGGAACAGCAGCTTGATGCGCCTGCGGGAGCGTTATTAAAGCGCGATTTAGAAGCGCAGGGCATGCGGTTTTTGATGGAACAGCAAACGGCGGAAATTATTGGCGAGAATCGTGTACAAGGCATTCGCTTTAAGGACGGTTCTGAAACAGCCTGCGATCTAGTTGTAATGGCGGTCGGTATTCGCCCGAATGTATTGCTTGCGAAGGAAGCAGGATTAGAAGTAAATCGCGGTATTGTTGTAAATGACTTTATGCAAACAGCGGATCTTTCCATATATGCGGTGGGAGAATGTGCAGAGCATAATGGAAATGTGTATGGTCTTGTTGCTCCATTGCATGAACAAGGAGCTGTGCTTGCTGAACATATATGCGATCTGGCAACGGAAGGCTATACAGGAAGCTTGCTCTCTACACAATTAAAGGTATCAGGCTGTGACTTGTTTTCTGCCGGACAAATTCATGAGGACGAGGCAACAAAAGCGATTACGGCGCATGACGGTGTAGCAGGGACCTATAAAAAGGTACTGATTCGTGACAACAAAATCGTTGGTATTGTCTTGTACGGTGATGTATCAGATAGCAACCGTTTGTTCCGCTTACTAAAGCAGAAAGCAGATGTTAGCGAATATACCTCTGCCTCTATTCTTCATAAGGGAGCAGACGAAGGCGATGAAAATCTTGTTGCTTCCATGGGACCAGAGGAGACAATTTGCGGCTGTAACGGTGTAACAAAAGGAGCAATTGTACAGGCTATTTTAGAGCAAGACTTAAAAACATTCGAAGAAGTGAAAACATGCACAAAAGCAGGCGGTTCCTGCGGAAAATGTAAGCCTCTTGTTGTCGGAGTACTAGAGCATACACTAGGTGGCGCAATTCAGGAGGAAAAGGCGGGCATTTGTGAATGTACCACATTATCTCACGATGAGCTTACTGAGGAAATTCGCACAAAAGGCTTAAAAACAGCAAAAGAGGTGCGTTATGTGCTTGGCTGGAAGCATGAAGAAGGCTGCGTAAAATGCCGTCCTGCGTTAAACTACTATTTAGGTATGATTTGGCCAGAGGAATATGCAGACGAAAAACAATCTCGTCTTGTAAACGAGCGGATGCATGCAAATATTCAAAAAGACGGAACATACTCAGTTATCCCGCGTATGTATGGCGGTGTTACAGACGTACAGCAGTTGAAAAAACTTGTAGAAGTGGCTGAGAAGTATGAAGTACCTTTAATTAAATTGACAGGCGGTCAGCGCATCGGCTTATATGGCATTAAGAAGGAGGATTTACCAAGCGTCTGGGAGGATCTTGAAATGCCATCTGGATATGCGTACGGCAAGACCCTTCGTACAGTGAAAACTTGTGTAGGTGCAGCATTTTGCCGATTCGGTACACAAGATTCCATGTCCCTCGGTATCGCACTTGAAAAGAAATTTGAGCGCATTGATACACCGCATAAAGTAAAAATGGGCGTATCCGCTTGTCCGCGCAGCTGCGTTGAATCTGGCGTAAAAGACTTTGGGGTAATTGGCGTTGAGAATGGCTTCCAAATTTACATTGGCGGAAATGGCGGAACAGAAGTTAAGGAAGCACAGCTATTATGCACAGTAAAAACAGATGAGGAAGTGCTTCGTTTAGCGGCAGCTTTTGTTCAATATTATCGTGAAACAGGTATGTACTTAGAACGTACAGCTCCTTGGGTCGAGCGTATGGGCTTTGAACATATTAAAGAAACTATGATGGACGAAGTGAAAGTGAACGAGCTGAATGAGCGCTTTGAAACGGCCATCGCAAAGTATCGTGAGCCATGGGAAGAAGTGCTGCAAACACCTCAACTGCGCGCAATGTACGAAGTAAAGCACGTATAAAGGAAATGGGGAAACACTAGAATTTTTAGTTATCAAAAAGGCGGGGGAGATTCCCCCGCTAATAGATAGGGAGAGGGAGAGGGAGAGGAAGAACATGACCATACAGACGCCAAAGAAAGTAAAAGTGATAGAGCTTGAACATTTGCCAATGCAAATTGGTCAAGAGGTAAACATTGAAGGCAAATCGATTGCATTGTTTCGCCTGAGCAGTGGAGATGTAAGGGCAGTGAGCAATGTATGCCCTCATAAAAATGGACCATTGGCAGAAGGTGTTGTGTCAGGAGAGTACGTGTTTTGCGCACTGCATAACTGGAAAATCTCTCTCGTTACTGGAGAAGTGCAGAAGCCAGATGACGGCTGTATACAAACATACGAAACAGAAG
This sequence comes from Bacillus sp. OTU530, assembly GCF_038440375.1. Classification (NCBI taxonomy): domain Bacteria; kingdom Bacillati; phylum Bacillota; class Bacilli; order Caryophanales; family Bacillaceae; genus Bacillus; species Bacillus sp. OTU530. The sequence continues at coordinate 4,234 of NZ_JASATP010000030.1, read as the reverse complement.
TAAAAGACGGGTACGTATATATTACAGTGTAAGGAGGCTAACATGACAAAGCTTGTTGGAAAGGTGTATTTAATAGGAGCGGGACCAGGAGATGCGAAGCTTATCACAGAAAGAGGGAAGGAATGTCTGCAAAAGGCGGATGTCATTTTATACGATCGCCTCGTCAACCCGCGCCTGCTGGAGTATGCAAGCAGCGATTGCGAATTTGTATATTGCGGCAAATTGCCCAAAAGACATATTATGAGGCAGGAACAAATTAATCAAGCGCTTGTGCAGCATGCACTAGAAGGAAAGACGGTCGTTCGCCTAAAAGGCGGCGACCCTTCCGTGTTTGGACGTGTCGGCGAAGAAGCAGCAGAATTGGCTGAGCATGGTATTTCATATGAAATGATCCCAGGCGTCACCTCAAGCATCGCAGCAGCGGCCTACGCGGGGATTCCGGTGACGCATCGCGAGTATAGCAATACCTTCACAATTGCGACAGGTCATTCAAAAGGGGAGCTGGAGCTCGATTTTACAGCGCTTGCCAAAAGTAAAACATGTGCATTTTATATGGGAATTCAAAACTTGCCGTTTATTTGCGAACAGCTCATCGCAAACGGAAGAGGTGAAAGCACACCTGTTGCGGTAATTGAATGGGGAACGACAGGCAGACAAAAGACGGCAACAGGGACGCTGCGGACAATCGTACAAGCGGTGCAGGAAAGTGAAATCGCCAATCCTGCGATGACCGTTGTAGGAGAAGCTGTGCAGCTTCGAGGGCAGCTTGCCTGGTTTGAACGAAAGCCCTATTATGGAAAACGTGTGTTGATTGCGAAATCATCGGCTCAGCAGAGCGGCATTGCCGAGTATTTAGCAGAAAGCGGGGCCGAGGTTTGGGAAATTCCACATTTGAAGAAAGAAACCTTTCCATTTTCTAAAGAAGAGCTAGCAGCGGCATTTCAGGCGGAGCGTCTTGTGTTTACTGCGAATGAAAGTGCAGCCCTATTTATGGAAGCCATTGTCCAGGCTGGTTATGATGTACGTGACCTTCCGCGCCAGATCCAAGGTGTTTCCGAAAAGTCAAGAGCAGAGCTTAATCAATTTGGAGTTCAAGCGCAGGAGGCAATATTATCTTCATGCCGTACAATTTATATCGGGCGTGTCCTGTCTGACACAGAACGCGAAGCCTTATTTGCAGCGTATGGCTGCGGCAAGATGCTATATACGCATGAGATTAAGCAGGATGTGCGCTTTCATGAGGTCACAGAGCGGCTATGGACTGAGTTTTCATGGGATACAGTATTATTTCCAAATCAAGCGGCTATCGCAGCCTTTATGGGAGAAATGGGCCGTTTAGGCGTTAGTGAGGATATATTAGCGTTGCGCTATGCTTACTTAGGGGAACGGACCGGGAAGGCTGCTCGTACATACGGCTTTATGAACCTCGATGAGCAGCTGCAGGAAATGCTCTCATCACGGGAATGGAAAAATAGAACAATATCGTAAAGAAAACTCGCCGACTGGCGAGTTTTTTGCATATATCTTTGTATATTGGCTGCGGCATTCTATCATACTACGAAATCAGTTCCTTTATACAGAAACGGAAGCTCTTGTATAATACATAGGGATGATCAACACATATAACGATATTTTGATTGGAGAGATTTATATGCAGCATACAACAGAGAAATGGCAGTCAAGAGAGGGCTTTTGGAGTCTTGTAAAAGAGCTTATTCGCTGCGGGAGTATTACCGGGTCAGAGCAAGAGGTACAAATCGCACATTATATTGCGGACACTCTGCGGACGCTTCCTTATTTCGAGCAGCATCCAGATGCTGTGCGGCTTCATCCAACGGCAGATAATCGCCTTGTGGTCACAGCTCTTGCTAAAAAAGAGGGAGCAACACAGACTGTTATTTTATTAAATCATTTTGATGTAGTGAATATCGATGATTATGGCAGATGGAAGCACCTTGCTTTTCAGCCTGATGAACTAACAAAGCAGTTTTATGAAAATAAACATCTTCTTCCGGCCGATGCAGTAAAGGATATGGAAAGTGGTGAATGGCTGTTTGGAAGAGGAACGATGGATATGAAGTGCGGAATCGCTGTTGGAATGATGATGCTAGAGCGTGCGACCCGAGGAGCCTTCGATGGCAATGTGCTCATGCTCTCTGTTTGCGATGAAGAAGTAAACTCAGCAGGAATGATTGCAGCTGTGCCCATCTTACTGCAATTGGCAGAGGAGCACGGCTTAACCTATACAGCCTGCATGAATGCTGAACCGATGTTTGCTCGTTATCCAGGAGACAATGCAAAATATATCTATACGGGGTCGTTAGGAAAGGTATTACCAGGCTTTTTTTGCTGTGGAAAGGAGTCTCATGTCGGAGAACCGCTGGCGGGACTAAATGCTAATTTAATGGTATCGCATGTGACATGCGAGATGGAGTTAAATGTAGGCTTTTGCGAGCAATATGGAGATGAAATAACACATCCACCGACAAGCCTGCAGCAATATGATTTAAAACAAGGTTATTCCGTGCAAACGCCGCATAAAGCAGTTGCACTTTTTAATTTATTTTTAATGGAAAGGCCACTTGAAGAGGTTGTAGCCTTGCTGTTGCAAACAGCCAAATCGGCTGCGGCCAATATTGAGCAAACATACCGAACGCAGGCAGCAAGATTCGCAGCGCTGCAGCAGTCCAATCCGCTCGATATTCATATAGAGGTGCTAACATTCGAAGAATTGCTTGCATACGCTAAGGAGCACCATGGAACCCAAGCGGTTGAGCAGATCGAGCGCAACGTACTTCAAACGAGACAAGCAGGGGAAGATGAGCGGGATGTTGTTATTCGATTTATCCATGATCTCACATCGTTATGCAACGAAAAAGGGCCAATGATTGTATTGTTCTTTGCCCCTCCTTATTATCCGGCTGTCAGTTCAAAACGAAATACAGCGGTCCACACTGCTGTAAAAGACGTAATTAACCATGCCTCAGAGCAGCATGGCATTGACTTGCAGCAGCTTGAATATTTTACCGGCTTATGCGACTTAAGCTACATTGGGCCGCAGACGTCCATTTCTTCGATAGCTGCACTTACCGAAAACATGCCGCTTTGGGAACGAGTCTATGAACTGCCTCTTCGTGAAATGGCACAACTGCAGATTCCTGTAATCAACATCGGGCCAGTCGGAAAAGATGCGCACAAATGGACAGAACGACTAAACATTGCCTATGCAGAGGGACCGCTGCCTCAGCTTATGCATCATACAATAGAAAAGCTCTTAGCAAACTAACAAAAAGAGACCATCTCGGTCTCTTTTATTAGTTAATAATAACTTCTACTTTAAAGTTTCCGCCCTTTTTTACATATTTAATATCGGCAACAGTTCGAACTTGATTGACAATTTCCACCTTTTCTCCAATGCGTGGAACAACCGGTACATTATCCCAAAAGCCAAGTAAATCTGCCTCTTTTTTATCCTTTTCATAAAACCAAATTTTCATATGTGTTCTCCTTTCGAAAACCTTGGGTACATTTTTATTCATAATATAACATATTTATTCTTGATTGTGTATATTCTAAATATTTTTTCTTTTTGCTTTTATTGGAAAAATGTAATAGCTCTTAATCTTGCTCTAAGCTGTGCACTTTCAGAAATCTTTCTTTTCTCATATCAAAACATGGAAGCTTGTATTATGATAGTATTAGGAGATGTGAGAAGCAGAAAGGAGAGCTCAATGACAGTACAGATTGATTGTGACATATGGGATGAGCTAAAGCTTTTATATAAAAAGGTTACAGAATGGGAAAAGAAGATCGAGGAAAAGCTTGGAGACTGCCCCTTCTGGGCTTGGCTCAAACATTTCGTGTATGTGTCGTTTATCATCACCCCTGCGCTCATTCTTTTACTTACATTAGGACTCATAATCAATAAAAGTGATTGATACTAAGATAAGGAAAAGCTAAAGTTGTTTTGAAATGCTTTAGCTAGTCGGAATAGAGCTTGATAATAATTTACACGAGATGAAGGAAAAGGGCTTACATCTGAGATTCTTTTTAAGAAACATACATGCAAAAGCGTCGGGTTCATCCGACGCTTTTATTTTAATAATGAAGGAAATTTTCTTTTTTTACGCTTTAAGGATAAGTTTCCAGATAAAAGCGAATGTAACGTAGCAGAAAATTTAGGAATACAGTATAAGGGCAACTACGCCTCTGTCTTCGCCCAAGAGCAGAGCTC
>NZ_JASATP010000029.1:0-71886 GCF_038440375.1 Bacillus sp. OTU530 | reverse complement strand
TCCAATCCCTAAATAGGTCTAGTGATGATGGCGAAGAGGTCACACCCGTTCCCATACCGAACACGGAAGTTAAGCTCTTCAGCGCCGATGGTAGTTGGGGGTCTCCCCCTGTGAGAGTAGGACGTCGCTAGGCAAAGAAAAAAGGACTGAATCACAATTGTGATTCAGTCCTTTTTCGTGTTTAACTTTAAGAAAGGATAAATTTCTAGCTAGAAGCAAGTTCGACGTAGTAAGAAATTTTAGGAACAAAGTGTAAGTGCAACTACGCATCTGTCTTCGCCCAAGAGCGGGGCTCGCCAATCGATGAGTTTTCTTTACAAGATAAGAAAGTATAATTTTTCGGGGTGGTGTCTAGCTTCCAAGGCCCGCTTTTTTAAATAAGGTAGAATTAATTCAATAAGAAATAAAATTGTACAAAAAAATCCCTTATTCAGGGATTAAATTAACATACATTATCATCTCAATAGAGTCTAAAACTAAATAGATAACTTTTCGTCTGAAGAAGAAATCATTTGGGATGCTTTTCTCCCATGCAATAAATAGTATATCACTACTGATAACAGAATAATAAAGAAGCCTAATGAATAAACATTTGCATAGCTCGTGTTTGCTGCTATTATTCCTAATAAGAAAGAGCCTATCGCAAATCCAGAATCAAATAAAACAAAGTATGTGGCTGTTGCAGTTCCTCGTCTATTTACAGGCGAAGATTTGATTGCAATAGATTGAAAACATGAGCTTATTGTTCCAAATCCTAATCCAATAAGTCCTCCTGCCAGTAAAAACATGAAGCTGGAAGAAGCCTGGCTCAGAGCCAATACACCAACTGCAAAAATTAGAATTGAAGGGTAAATAACAATGTTTTCCCCATATTTATCAAACCATTTACCCGTGAATGGGCGGAATAGAATTCCTGAAACCACAAAGACAGTTGCAACAATTCCAATATCTGTTCCATTCCCATGCATTTCATCAGTCACATAAATTGGAAGTATAACGGTCAACATATAAAAAATAAGAAAAATAAAAAAGCTCGTCAGGGAAATGCTAATAAAATTCTTTGTCCACAGTTTAGGTTTTGTCATATTATTTACTTCTCTTTCTTAAACGCTTCTAATGCAAAATACTTACCTGGATAACTAAATATTTACCTAGATAATCATATGATATCTTTGGGTTTAGTGCAAGGGTTGCGATTGTCTTGAAAATAAATTGTGATTTTTGGATATACTGTCGGAAAAGTCCTAATAAAATGGTCATTGAACGAGTCCTTGTCCCGTTCATGCCTTTATGGTACATTTATAATAAGCTTAACTGTGTGTGAAATATGGGAGGTTATGACGTGCATACGTTTTTATCAGTCTTATTAATTATTGTATCCCTTTTTATGATTGTCTTGGTTTTACTCCAATCGAGTAAAAGTGCAGGTCTTTCTGGTGCTATTTCAGGCGGCGCGGAGCAATTATTCGGAAAGCAAAAGGTTCGCGGTTTTGAAGCAGTCTTGCAGCGTTTAACAGTTATATCTGCTGTTTTATTCTTTGTACTTGCTATTTTAGTGGGGTATGTAGCATAAAGCTATCAGCATATGCAAAGATTCACCGTTCCCGGTTGAATCTTTTTTGCACTGTAAGAAAGTATAAGCTTCCAGCTAGAAGTGAATTCGACGTAGTCGGAAATTTTAGGAATACAGTATAAGTAGGGCTACGCCGCTGCCCTCGCCTAGTGGCCCACTAGGCGGCAATTTGTCATGTTAGATTAATCCAAAAGCAATATGATACACTACTATTACTGATATACAATATGGAAAGAGGATAAGAATATGAAGGTAGGAGCTCCAAAACCATTTACATTTGAGGCAGGAGAGCGTGCAGTGCTGCTGCTGCACGGATTTACAGGACATTCAGCAGACGTCCGGATGCTGGGACGTTATTTAGAAGGTAAGGGTTACACATGTCATGCCCCCATCTATAAGGGCCACGGTGTCCCGCCGGAGGAACTTGTGCATACAGGGCCAGAAGACTGGTGGAGAGATGTCATGGAGGCGTACGAGTTTTTAAAGGAACGAGGCTATGAAAAAATTGCCGCTGTCGGCCTTTCGCTTGGCGGTGTATTTTCATTAAAACTCTCCTATACAGTACCTATCGTAGGTGTAGTGCCGATGTGTGCGCCAATGTATATTAAAAGTGAAGAAATTATGTATCAAGGAGTTTTGGCATACGCTAGAGAATATAAAACAAGACTGGGAAAATCAAATGAGGAAATTGAGGAAGAAATGTTCCAGTTTCAGCAGACACCGATGAAAACCTTAAAGGCTCTGCAAAATTTGATGCGCGATGTACGCGATAATATTGATATGATTTATGCACCAACGTTTGTTGTGCAAGCACGTCATGATGAAATGATTAATACAGATAGTGCTAATATTATTTACAATGGTGTCGAATCCAATGTGAAGCAAATCAAATGGTATGAGGAATCTACGCATGTTATTACATTGGACAAGCAGCGAGATGAGCTGCATGAAGATATCTATCAATTTTTAGAAAAGCTCGATTGGTAAAATAGTATAAGTTTAGAAGAGATGAAGGACAGCATCAGGTCTTAAACACAGGAAATGCTGTCTTTTTTCGTACCAAAGATTATTTATACATACTACTTATTTAGGAAATAGGAAATAATACTTGTATCTGTGTTACAAGAAGGAGGGATCCCATTTGGAAGAAATAATCCAAAAACATATAGAAAAGCTATTGTCTTTTATGAAGGAAGAAGCATATAAACCATTAACCGTGCAGGAGCTAGAGGAAGCGTTCGGTATTGAAGAAGCAGCGGATTTCAAAGAATTTGTTAAGGCGCTTGTTCTGATGGAAGAGAAGGGCTTGGTTGTACGCACTCGCAGCAACCGCTATGGCTTGCCTGAAAAAATGAATCTGCTCAAGGGAAAGCTTACAGGGCATTCAAGAGGCTTTGCGTTTGTTGTGCCGGAGGAAAAGGGCCAGGATGATATTTTTATTCCGCCGACAGAGCTAAATGGTGCGCTGCATGGTGATACAGTACTAGCGCGCATCAATTCTGAAACGAGTGGTTCTAGAAAAGAAGGCACAATTGTCCGTATTATTGAACGCGGCACAAAGCAGCTAGTTGGTACATATACAGAATCGAAGAATTTTGGATTTGTTATTCCTGACGATAAACGCATTATCAGTGATATTTTTATTCCAAAGAATGTGGCGATGGGGGCGGTGGAAGGTCATAAGGTGGTTGTAAAAATCACTGCTTATCCGCAGGATCGTATGAGTGCAGAAGGAGAAGTTATTCAAATCCTTGGTCATAAAAATGATCCAGGTGTGGATATTTTATCTGTTATTCATAAGCATGGCCTGCCAATGATGTTTCCAGCAGATGTGTTGGACCAAGCAAACAATGTACCAGATACTATTGACCCAAAAGACCTAGAAAATCGTCGTGATTTGCGGAATGAAGTGATTGTAACAATCGATGGTGCAGATGCGAAGGATTTAGATGATGCTGTTACTGTGAAAAAGCTAGATAACGGAAACTATAAGCTCGGCGTGCATATTGCAGATGTTAGCCACTATGTCACAGAAGGATCGCCAATTGATGTAGAAGCGGCAGACCGCGGTACGAGTATCTATCTTGTTGACCGCGTGATTCCAATGATTCCGCACCGTCTCTCAAATGGTATTTGCTCCTTAAATCCAAAAGTTGATCGGTTAACACTTTCTTGTGAGATGGAGATTAATGCACAGGGTGAGGTCGTAAAGCATGATATTTTCCAAAGTGTTATAAAAACGACGGAGCGGATGACATATTTTGATGTGAACCGTATTCTTGAGGATAAGGATGAGGAGCTGTTTTCCCGGTACGAGGCACTTATTCCAATGTTTCAGGATATGGGTGAGCTCGCAGCAATTCTCCGTGAAAAACGGATGACTCGAGGTGCGATCGATTTTGATTTTAAAGAAGCAAAGGTTCTCGTGGATGAAGATGGGCAACCAAAGGATGTTGTGCTGCGGGAGCGTTCTACAGCAGAAAAACTAATTGAAGAGTTTATGCTAGCAGCCAATGAGACAATTGCAGAACATTTTCATTGGCTAAATGTCCCTTTTATGTACCGTGTGCATGAAGAGCCGAAGGAAGATAAGCTAGAGCGCTTCTTCCAATTTATTACGAATTTTGGCTACACAGTGAAGGGGAAAGCAAATGATATTCATCCGCGTGCCCTTCAGCAAATTCTTGAAATGGTACAAGGTCAGCCAGAAGAGGTGGTTATCTCTACTGTTATGCTTCGCTCCATGAAGCAAGCTCGTTATGATGCGGAGAGTCTTGGACACTTTGGATTATCTACGGAATATTATACACACTTCACATCGCCAATTCGTCGTTATCCGGATTTAATTGTTCATCGCCTCATTCGGACATACTTAATTAATGGAAGAATAGATGCAGATACACAGGCAAAATGGCGTGAAAAATTAGCAAGTATCGCAGAGCATTCATCCAATATGGAGCGCCGCGCCGTAGAAGCTGAGCGTGAAACAGATGAGCTGAAAAAAGCTGAGTATATGATGGATAAAATCGGTGAAGAATTCGAGGGCATGATTAGCTCCGTTACAAACTTTGGTATGTTTGTCGAACTACCGAACACAATTGAAGGTCTCATCCACGTTAGCTATTTAACGGACGATTATTATCGTTATGATGAGCAGCATTATGCGATGATTGGAGAGCGTACAGGAAAGGTGTTCCGCATTGGTGACGAGGTAACGATTCGCGTTGTCAAGGTTAATAAAGATGAGCGGTCTATCGATTTTGAAGTTGTCGGCATGAAGGGAAGCCCAAGACGCGAACGCAAGGACCGTCCGACAGTGATTGCTGAAGCACGCGGAGGACGACGAAAGCGAACGGAAGAAGGAAACGGGAATAATCGCCGCGGAGGGAAGGCAAAGGCAAGGGATGGTAAGAAAAAGTCATTCTTTGAAAATGCGCCAAGCTTTAAACGTAAGAAAAAGAAAAAACGGTAAGGAAGAAGACGATGAGCAATCATCGTCTTTTCTGTAGAGTATGTTAGGTGAAGCGGGCCGCATTGAGAAATATCATATTGTTTGCTATAATAAGGCAAGTAAGGGAGGGACAGGCTATGCCAAAGGGTCACGGCAAGGTAATTGCACAAAACAAAAAAGCATTCCACGACTATTTCATTGAAGACACATATGATGCCGGTATTGTCCTTCAAGGAACGGAAATTAAATCAATTCGCGCTGGAAAGGTCAACCTCAAGGACGCGTATGCTCGTATTCAAAACGGTGAGATATGGGTATTTGGTATGCATATTAGTCCGTATGAACAAGGAAATCGCTACAATCATGATCCACTTCGTACACGTAAGCTGCTCTTGCATCGCCGGGAGATTGAAAAGCTAATCGGCTACACGAAGGAAACAGGGAACACAATCGTGCCGCTTAAGCTTTACTTGCAAAACGGATTTGCAAAAATACAGCTTGGGTTAGCGAAGGGTAAGAAGAATTATGATAAACGTGAGGATTTGAAGAAGAAGGAAGCAAAACGTGAAATCGAACGCGCTTTCCGTGATCGTCAAAAAGGATAATACAAAAACTTACAATTGCAAGGTGTAAAAGTCATGTTATAATAAGTTTGTAAGTGATTGATGCACATTGAAAAACAGCTCATCATGAGCTCTCTTGATAGCTTCCCGTAAAGGGTCTTCTTATAATGGGGACGTTACGGATTCGACAGGGGTAGTTCGAGCTTAAGTTGCGAGTCGAGGGGATCGGCCTCGTTAAAACGTCAACGCCTATAACTGGCAAACAAAAATTAGCTTTAGCTGCCTAATTAACGCAGCTGCTCCTCCCTCCGTTACCTGTGCGGTAGGGTAAGGGGCCCACTCTTAGCAGGTTACGCCGGCGCTCACCGTCTGAGGGCAAAGGAAGAGAACAACCAGACTAGCTGCTTCGAAGCCTGTCGATAGGCTGACGAGTATGCGAATTGCGAATATATCGACTACACTCGTAGAAGCTTAAGTGCCGATATTTCTGGACGTGGGTTCGACTCCCACCGTCTCCACCAAATACATACTTTGGTGGATTTTTTATTTTGCGCTAAAAAGCATAAGCTTGCCGTATCGGCACGCTTATGCTTTTTTTACTATAAGAAAGTGTAAATTTCTGGTTAGAAGCCAACATGACGTAGTCGGGAATTTTAGGAACACAGTATAAGTAGGGCTCGCTAATCGGCAAGTTTTCTTTATATAGTTATTATGGTAAAGCTGAGGATGTGAAGAAGGAAGCAAATCAAAATCGAACGCGCTTTTCGTGAGCGCTAAAAGAGATGAGACAAAAACTTACAATTGCAAAGTATAAATGTTGTGCTATAATAAATTTGTAAGTGATTGATGCACATTGAAAAACAGCTCATTATGAGCTCTCTTGATAGCTTCCCGTAAAGGGTCTTCTTATAATGGGGACGTTACGGATTCGACAGGGGTAGTTCGAGCTTAAGTTGCGAGTCGAGGGGATCGGCCTCGTTAAAACGTCAACGCCTATAACTGGCAAACAAAAATTAGCTTTAGCTGCCTAATTAACGCAGCTGCTCCTCCCTCCGTTACCTGTGCGGTAGGGTAAGGGGCCCACTCTTAGCAGGTTACGCCGGCGCTCACCGTCTGAGGGCAAAGGAAGAGAACAACCAGACTAGCTGCTTCGAAGCCTGTCGATAGGCTGACGAGTATGCGAATTGCGAATATATCGACTACACTCGTAGAAGCTTAAGTGCCGATATTTCTGGACGTGGGTTCGACTCCCACCGTCTCCACCAAATACATACTTTGGTGGATTTTTTATTTTGCGCTAAAAAGCATAAGCTTGCCGTATCGGCACGCTTATGCTTTTTTTTTACTGTAAGAAAGTATAACTTTTCGGGGTGATGTCTAGCTCCCAAGGCCCAAAATGGTAGACTTCGGGCTGAACCTCCGCAAAAGGCAAAAAGCGCCTTTTACTCCGGCCCACCCCTATGCTGCCATAAAAGGCGGGCCTTGTCCGCTTTTCTTTAGTACCATAAGAAAGAAGAAAGCTTTTACATCTTAGAAAGAAATGATGGTCAGGTAAACACAAATACCCTAGTACATATCATAATTTTCAACGTGCGTGGATATGATTGTATGAGCATGTTGAAAGGGGAGAACGCTAGATGGAAAACTTTGAAACAGCGGCGAAATTCGAACATGGCTTTTGGCTGCAAATATTGGGGGATCATGCTCGCTTTATTCATGATTCACTGGCTCCGAAAGAACAGCAGGAAATCGATACTGCGAATAAGTTTATCCAAATATTCGATCAGCTTCTTGAAAATGTTCAGGGCGAGAGCTTAGTTTCATTAAGCAACAAGGCGTTGGAGGAGAGCAATACATTCAGAGAATTTAAACTTCATTTAATAAAGCGGCATTTGATCGGGGAAATTGAAATAGGGCTAGGTCCAACCTTTTTAAGTCATATGGTGAATGAATTGGAGGAATATCTACGAGTTTTAGATTACTTAAAACAGGGAAAGGTTCCGCCAATTTTTCATGAGCTTCATCATCATATGTTATGGCTTTTAGATGCAGCCGGTCATGCCGGAGCCATCTCTGACAATTTGGACAGAATTGAAAAGAAAATAAAAAAGAAAAGTAATCATTTTCTAAAGGATTTTGAAGCGTTCTATTTAAAGGCAGTTGAACTGACTGGGTTTTTAAGAACAGATTTATCCTCGTTTCCAGCACTGGAAAAATTCAATCAAGATACTTCACTGGAAATGAAGTTTTTTATGAATTTTTTAGCTGAAATTGAGGAGTTAGGGCTAAGCAAAAAAGCGCTAGGCACTTTTGCGCCGTTGATGGCTGATCATATGATGAGAGAAGAATGTTATTACCTAACAAAGTTAGCAGAGGCAACAGGACTTCAGGAGCCGGGTTGTGATCCGACAAAGCCAAGGTTAAAGGGTTGAGAATATAAAGAAAACTCGCTGATTGGCGAGCCCTGCCCTTGGGCGAAGACAGAGGCGTAGTTGCCCTTATACTTTATTCCTAAAATTTCTCACTACGTCGATTGGACTTCTGGCTAGAAATTTATCTGTAAAGTGCAAAGAAAACTCGCTGATTGGCGAGCCCTGCCCTTGGGCGAAGACAGAGGCGTAGTTGCCCTTATACTTTATTCCTAAAATTTCTCACTACGTCGATTGGACTTCTGGCTAGAAATTTATCTGTAAAGTGCAAAGAAAACTCGCTGATTGGCGAGCCCTGCCCTTGGGCGAAGACAGAGGCGTAGTTGCCCTTATACTTTATTCTTAAAATTTCTCACTACGTCGATTGGGCTTCCGGCTAGAAATTTATCCTTTTTTATTCAAATGGGCAGCGAATAAGCATGGTTGATTGCTGGAATCCAGTTCATGAATAGAAGCATTTATCATATCTTATACATATAACTCTGTTATGATTACAACATGGACCTATGCTTCATATTTGTAAAACTTCAATCCTATATAAGTGAAAAGGTGATGCAAAATCAAACCATGGATAAAGTCAGTTTCCTTTATAAGTGTAATAGCTGTTAGTATGTACATTATGGTCCATACAGAGTTGTTCTACTTTATACGAACTGGAGATTTTCAATCAGTACCATCTTTTTTAAAAGAAAATCTACTTTATACACTTAGTATTTTATTGTTAGCTATGATTATTCAAAATGCATTTACCATTATTCCGCTGCTTGGTTTAATCACTATTAATGTGGCTTTGTTTGGCTTTTTTAATGGGTTTCTTTGGAGTTGGTTTACGAGTATTATAGCGGCAATTATCATTTTTATGAGCGTTCGTTACTGCTTCCAAGACTGGGTACTGAAAAAAATAAATCCGGCATTAGTTACGAAAGTAGAACAGGCAGGGTTTATGTATGTTATTCAAGGAAGAATTTTCCCTTTTGTACCAACAAGCCTCGTCAATATTATTGCTGGGTTAAGCTCTATCCGATTTACGCACTTTCTACTTGGGACGATCATTGGGAATTTTGTATATTTTTTTGTGCTATCACTCATTCCATTTGGAATCTTGTCGGTGAATCTTAATAAATATGTGCTCGGAGGAATTATTCTCCTGACAGTACTTGTTTTCTACGTGTATAAAAGGAAGAAACATACGTTGACTGTCATCAATCAACAGAAAGAGAATGAGGCGGAGAGGAATTTCTGACTGTCTCATTCTCTTTTTGTTTTTACACTTCAAGAAAGTATAAATTTCTAGCTGGGAGACTATTCGATGCGGTTAGAAATTTTAGGAACAAAATATAAGTGCAACGACGCCTCTGTCTTCGCTAATCGGCGAGTTTTCTTTGTCATATGCCTGTTTCCGGTGTACAATCTTTCCCGTCCGTAAAAAGTGCCTCCTTTCATTAAACTTTCACCGTTTCCTTCTATAATCTTCTTGAAGTTGTGAGACAACTATTTAAAATCATTATATGAGAATGTGATGGAGCAACAGAGCAGCTTCTTTAGATATTATGGAGTAGAAGGCAGGGAGATGGGAAAGATGAAGAAAGTAACATATGTGAAATTCGCCATAGACATTGTGATGGCAGTTGTCTTTGTGTTGCTGTTTAACAAGCAAGTGTTGGGAGGAATGACCTTTCATGAGATTGCCGGCTTAGCAATTGCAGCTATTTTTCTTACGCATGTATTGCTTAATGCACAGTGGGTGAAGAAGGTGACACTCAAGATATTTGACCGTAAGCTGCCGGGGAAAACACGTTTTGGTTATTTGCTAAACCTGTTGTTATTGATTACAATGACATTCAATATCGTTAGCGGAATTATTATTTCAAGAGTTGTGTTTCCAAATATCAACATTGGAAATGAAATGTGGTTTAAGGTGACTCACATTTCAGTTTCCTTCTTGACGCTTATTTTAGTAGCTGTTCACGTTGGTCTTCATTGGCAATGGGTGATACAGGTATGGAAAAATATTTTTAAAGTGAAGTCAACAAAGCTTCCGCTTGAGATCATTGCGAAGGCGGCTGCAATCCTTATGCTTGCATTTGGAGGCTATGAAATGTATGCAACAGGTTTTGCTTCTAAGCTCAGTGGTGTAAGCTTTGTATTTGGCGGAGGTTCTATGCAGCAAATGCCGATGCGCGGTGAAGGAAAACCGATGATGATGCAAGGAAGTGAACAGGCTGAAAGCTCGGCATTAGCTGGGGCGCAGACTGAGGGTAGTGAATCAACCGCTTCCGTGCAATCAGGATTCCCGCAAAATGGAGACAGACCAACACGCCCTGAAGGTGAAGGCCGTATGGGTATGGAAGGCGGCATGAGAGGCGGCGAGCACGGTGCGAGTGTCCTAGGTGTGCTTAGCACATATTTTAGTATTATGTCTGTATTTATTGTTATTGTGTATTACTTGGAAAAGCTGGTATTTAGAAGAAAGCGAAAAAATCAGCTAGCTGCAGGTGTGTAAGGGCAATTATTCTTAGAACTCCCTTAACACTTTATTCGTGAATTTCCCTTCCAATGTTGCCAATATGAGAGAGCTTATGAGATAATGGGTTTGTTTTCAATTTATTATCTAGCATAAAGGAGATTATTAACATGGCTGAATTAAAAGTAAAAGTAACAAGTGATTCTGGTATTCACGCGCGTCCTGCGACAGTTCTTGTACAAAGCGCAAGCAAATTTGAGTCCAATGTGGAACTTCACTATAATGGTAAGACTGTTAACTTGAAATCCATCATGGGTGTAATGGCTTTAGGTATTCCACAAGGCGCTGATATTGCAATCACAGCAGAAGGTTCTGATGAAGCTGCTGCAATCACTGCTCTACAAGAAACATTGAAAAAAGAAGGCTTAGCTGAGTAATCGAGCTAGCTCAAAAAAGGTACATGCCTACAGGGTATGTACCTTTTTTATTTTAAGAGTATAAATTTCTAGCTGGAGGACAATTTGACACATCGGGAAACTTTAAGAATAAAGTATAAGTGCAACTCCGCCTCTGTCTTCACCTAACGGATCGCCAATCGGCAAGTTTTCTTTACCATTCATAAATTATTTGTTCTCTAGAGAAAACTAAGTTGAAGGGAGCGATTCATATGCAATTTCATTATACAGTTATTTCTCCGTATGGAACGGATGAGACAGTTCATCGTTTGGAGAACGCTTTGCAGAACGATGGCTTTGGCATACTATGGCGCCTTGATGTGCAGGACAAGCTGCAGGAAAAGGGATTTACGTTTACTGAGACGCTTCAGGTGCTCGAGGTATGTAATCTTGAGGAGACGCATCGTATTTTAAGTGAAAATATGATGGCCGGTTATTTTCTGCCTTGTAAAATTGCTATCTATACGGAGCGTGAGCAGGTGCATATCGGGATGCCAAAACCAACAGCGTTCATTAGTACGCTAGATGATAATGAATTAAAGGCATTTGCAGAAAGCATGGAGAGGCGGCTAGCTAACGCTATTGATAGGACTGTAAGAGGTTAATATAGTAAGTTTCTAAAAAAAAGGTTTTATATTACTTGACGTATGTTTATTACTTGTATATACTTACTTACGTAAAGTAATTAACTTTAAATAGTTTGATGGAGGTATCAGCATGGTTCCTTCTTTATTTTTGGCGCATGGCTCACCGATGCTGGCTATTGAGGATAGCGAGTATACGCGGTTTTTAGAGACATTAGCAGGCCAGATTCGTCCAAAAGCGATTGTCATTTTTACAGCGCATTGGGAAAGTGAGACATTGACGATTTCTTCCTCTAATGATACGTACGAGACTATTTATGATTTCGGCGGCTTTCCGCCTGAATTGTATACGATTCGTTATCCCGCTAAAGGTTCCACAGCGATTGCAGACCTTGTAGCTGAGCGATTAACAAAGCAAGGGATTGCGGTGCAAAGGGATATGAAAAGAGGATTAGATCACGGTTCATGGACGCTGTTGTATCGTATGTATCCGGAGGCTGATATTCCTGTTGTGCAGGTGTCAGTCAATCCGTATCTTCCTGCGAGCGAACAGTATCGCATTGGAGAAGCGCTGCGCGGCCTTGGCCAAGAGGACATTTTGGTAATCGGAAGCGGTGTAACAGTTCATAATCTTCGGATTATTAAATGGGGACAAACGACACCAGAGTCTTGGGCCGTTGCATTTGATGATTGGTTAATCGAGAAGCTTGAGGAGAAGGACAGCGAGGCTTTATTTGATTATGATAAGCAAGCTCCCTACGCACAGGCAGCGGTTCCGCGCCCTGAGCATTTTGTACCGTTTTTTATTGCTTTGGGCAGTGGTACAGAAGGAGAAGCGAGTGTGATTCATCGCAGTTATCAGTACGGTACGCTAAGTTATTTATGCTTACAATTCCCCTAAATAAGCTGGAGAAGATGGCATAAAATCCCTCATGATAAAAAGTGTAAAACGAACAAACTACAAGTGATTGTTCTTCTATTTATAAGAAAGAGAAGGTGGTTCAGATGGCAAAAATTCTTTATATTACAGCACATCCGCATAACGAAACAGTATCTTATAGCATGGCAGTTGGTAAAGCGTTTATTGAAGCGTACAAGGAGGCACATCCAGAAGATCAAGTTACGCATCTTGATTTATACAATGAGAATATCCCGCATATTGATGCTGACGTATTTAGCGGATGGGGAAAACTGCAATCCGGTTCTGCATTTGATCAATTATCAGCAAGCGAGCAAGCTAAAGTGGGCCGCTTGAATGAATTATCCAATCAGTTTGTGGAAGCAGATAAATATGTATTTGTAACACCAATGTGGAACTTCTCATTCCCGCCAGTTATGAAGGCATATCTTGACTCTGTTTGCGTAGCTGGAAAAACATTTAAGTATACAGAGCAAGGACCAGTCGGGTTATTAACAGATAAAAAAGCGCTGCACATTCAAGCGCGCGGCGGTGTATACTCAGAAGGGCCAGCAGCTGCAATGGAAATGGGTCACCGCTATATCGGAGTTATTATGCAGTTCTTTGGCATTCCTTCCTTTGATGGCTTATTTGTTGAAGGACATAATCAGCATAGTGATCGAGCACAACAAATTAAAGAAGAAGCTATTGCAAGAGCAAAAGAGGTTGCAAAGGACTTCTAAAATCTATACAAAAACTTCTGCTTAGGCAGAAAATCTTGAAAAGTCTCTTTTCGTTTCAGTTTTGGAACGGGAGGGGGCTTTTTTTATAGGGAATCCTATTCCCTGATTAGAAGGGGGCTTGTGTATCATTCGTTTGGCAGTTAGCTTTTAAATGTAAATGAAGGAAACCTTTATTAAGCCAAAAAAGATTCATCATTTCAAGAGAATACAGATAGGCGTATTCGGCTAAGATGAATGTTGAAGCAAGAATAAGGAGGTAAACATAATGAAACACTTAATTGTATATGCACATCCGAATCCAAAAAGCTTTAATCATGCCATTTTAGAGACGCTGCAAGGAGAGCTTTTGGAAAGAGGACATGATGTGCGTGTTCGTGATTTATATAAAATAGGCTTTAATCCGGTTTTATCCTCATATGATTTTGAAATGCTTGCGCAAGGAACAGTTCCTCCGGATATTCACGAGGAACAAGAGCATATTAGCTGGGCTGATGTGATTATAACTATTTATCCGGTATGGTGGACAGGGCTTCCGGCGATGCTAAAGGGATACTTTGACCGGGTGCTGACATCTGGATTTGCATACGCATATGGCGAAAATGGTCCAGAGCAGCTTCTTAAGGGGAAGAGGGGGGTGTTTTTTACAACACAAGGAAATCCAAGAGAGGTATACACGGCAAGCCATATGTTTGATGCGATGAAGAAAACAACTGATGAAGGAATCTATGCATTCACTGGTATTGAAAGCATTGATCATATTTTCTTTACAAGTGTACCATCTGTAGATGATGAAAAAAGACGAGAGTATTTAGAAGAAGTAAAGAGCTTTGTACATACGGTTTTTTGACATTTTAGGAATACAGTATAAGTGCAAATACGCCTAATAGCTCGCCAATCGGCGAGTTTTTTTCAAGATAAGAAAGTATAACTTTTCGGGGGGATGTCTAGCTCCCAAGGCCCAAAATGGCAGACTCCAGGCTGAACCTCCGCAAAAGGCAAAAAGCGCCTTTTACTCCGGCCCACCCCTACGCAGCCGTAAAAGGCGGACCTTGTCCGCTTTTCTTTATTTCAAGATGTAATCCTGTATTGGTTGTTTCACACAGTGTAAACTGCACATATATGAAATATTTCAGTTCTAAATGTTCACGTGACCAAGTAATCTATGGTAAAGTATTTTTTAACAAAAAAAGGAAATTGTAATAGTTTGCATCGTTTCTTTTAGGAGCGTTTATCCGTGTGTAAAAGGTGGAATAACGAAGATAAGACGCGCATGAAAAGAAGGAGGAGCTGCAATGGAATTTCTGTCTCACAAGGTATATCAGCAATCTGGGAGTTGGTATGTGCTGGATGAAGATTTTCCGTGGGATATTAGGCAGCTGAAGCTGGATGTGTTTGCTCTCGTTGGAATGCGTACAACTCCTGTGTTTTTTTGCGACACATGCGATGCGAACCAGATTCTTGCTTATTTTGGGGAGGAAGAAGAGGAGTTTTTGTATCCAATAAACGGTTTTTATCACCGTGAGAAGCAGCTGGTGTTTATTTGTGCCTGGGAGAGCTATGAACACGTGCTTGAAACGCTGCTTCATGAGCTCCGGCATGATATGCAGTATGAGAACGAGCAAACAAGACCTTTATTTTACCATGATAGCCAGGTGTACGAGAAAAAATGGATTGAAATGGATGCACGGGCTTTTGCTGAGGAAAAAATGAGACAGTATCGGAAGTGAATTGGTAAAGCTCTCTATCTGTTTGGATAAATGTATAACGTTTGATGTGCTAAATCGTATATTCAAAAAGTTTCTTCTTGAAAAATATCAATTAGAACTATATAGTACTAATTATGATGAAGAATAAATTAATGAATCGAAAACGTGTAATTGAAGTGGCAGCGAATTTATTTTTAGAAAAGGGCTTTGTCTACACGAGCATGGATGAATTGGTTCGTGTCAGTAAAGTGTCCAAGTCAAATGTGTATTATCATTTTTCGAACAAAGAAGAATTATTAGAATCGGTAGTTGATTATTGGATCACAATGTACAGTCATGCAATGGAAGAGGTGCTTAACCAGCAACAATTTTCCGTTGAACAACGTGTGATGATGTTTTTAACGCATTTATCGCAAGGCGTGCAAGCGAGGGAATATAAAGGCAGTTGTCCATTTATTACACTGGCTATTCAATGTCCGGCACAAGCAGTACAACTGAAAGAAAGCATTGGATTGTTTTTCGCTGAATTGCAATCAAAAGTCAGTTTACTCATTACACAGGGAATCGAACGAGAAGAATTTCGAAATACGATTCAGCCTGATGAAGTAGCAGCATTATTTATCACCAATTTAGAGGGTGCTTTATTTATTGCAGAAACGCAAAGAGATGCAACAATTATCACAAAAACAGCTCAACAATTTATGCAATTGCTTCGCTAAAGGGGCAATTTTTTTATACTAAATTAGAACTGATTAGTACTAAAAAGGGGACAGATGATGAAGAAGATTTTTTTAATAGGCGGCACAGGTTTTATTGGTAAGCAGTTAGTACAACAATTATTAACTGAGCAGGTCGAGATTTTACTGTTGGTGAGGTCTAAAAGTAAAGCAATTACTATGTTTCAAGAAAGTGGGCATCTACACGAAAACCGTTTGCAATTCGTAGAAGGTGATTTAACGAAGACAGGTTTAGGGTTACGTGATGAAGATAAACAACATGTAATAAAGAGCGACGTGATTATTCATGCAGGTGGGCCAATGGATATTAGTGTTTCCGAACAACAAGCGACTACTGCATTTTTAAACGGTGCAAAACACGCGAGCGAACTAGCACAAAGCATTCATGTAACAAAAGGTTTAGAGCAATTTATTCATGTAGTAGGTTATATGAGTCCTTTTGATGATGAAAATAGCAATATAGATATTGATGTATTTCGAGATGGATATCAGCATTTGAAAATAAAAAATCCGTATGAACGCACAAAATTTTTAGCAGACCTCTATATGCGGCAACAAGCAAAGAAAGTAGGCTATCCCATTTCAGTAATTAATCCTCCTACAGTTGTTGGTCCTAGTCAGACAGGGAGTACGGAACAGGTGGCGGGTTTAGGGTTACTTGTGAAAAGTATGCGTAAAGGTCTTATGTCCGTTGTGCCTGGAGGAAGGGATTATCGATTACCGCTGATTGCAAACGATGCACTAGCCAAATTTATAGTCCAAATTTTGAATCAACAGCAGCCGAAGAGCCAAACGTATACACTTGTTCCTGACCAACAAATGGATCTTAATGTGCCTAAATTACTTAGTATCATGTCGGAAAGCATGAATGTAAAAGCACCTACTAAGTCTGTTCCGATACAAACTATGAAAGTACTAATGAATGGTGGGATAAGTAAAATAACAGGAGTCCCGGCAGATGGGTTAAACTTTATAACAAATAAAGATTTTTCAAATGACATGGTGAAAAAAGTAATGGGGCAACATTGGTTCCGAGAGACGAGTGTAACGACTTTTTTACCTGTTGTGATAGCGGATTTAGATTATCGTATAACGTATCCTAAACATCAACTAGATAACAGGTTTGATAGAGTGCGTATAGGAAATATAATCGTTTACCAAAAAAGTGGAGAAGGTAAACCTTTTATTTTGCTCCATGGTTTACTGAGCGATGGAGAAGATTTATTTGCATTAGGGATCCATCTATATGAAAAAACAGGCCGACCTGTATGGGTGGTAGATTTTCCTGGTTTGGGGCGTTCTCCTTTTCAAAAGGGAAAAAATATGATGGCGGTTTATCTTCATACAGTCAAAGACGTATTGACGCAAGCTTTTGAAGGTGCTCACTTTATTGGCCATTCATTTGGGGCGCTTGTGTTGATGACCGCATTCAAAGAAAATTATTTTCGTCCGCAAGACACCATCACACTGCTGCAACCGCCTCTGATGAAGAAGAATGCTACAGCATATCCGAGCTTTATGAAAAAATGGTTGTTAAAGAAAGCGAGTTTGAAGCGTTTAGAAAAATATCTCTTGGATACAGGTATATTCGGAAGTGTTGAGCAAATTCCTACGCACTATGTTGCAAAAGTCAAAAGTAGCTTTACTTCTCCTAGAATTTTAAATACGACGGTTCAGTTGGATGAATGGTTGTCGAAGAAGGATGGAATGGAGATGAATGATATTGAGAGCAGTCACTTTCAGATTATTTGGGGAGATCAGGATAAGGTTTATCGAACGCCTACAAAGCTAGGGGACATCAAGCATGTTCCATATGGGCATCATTTTCCGCTGAGTCATCCAAATGAAACGGCACATGTGATATTGGAGACCGAAGAACATACATAAAGTAGTATTAAAGTGTAATATCTAAATGAAAAAACTATTACAATATCGAGTACCAGATGAAAAACAATTAACATAATAGCTTTCCTTAACCAAAGGATTGTTAAATAGGTCATAAACAACTGACAAATTCTGTGTCTACCTAGGTGGAATTCTATCGGTTTTTAGTATGAGCGATACAAGGCTAACAATAACGCTTCTTCGTTTCATTCAAATCACCTCCTACAAATATAGTAACACTATGTTAGTCCCTTATATAGATTCTTGCTGGCTAGAAAAAAGGATTTTGCAAACTTTTGCGGAATTTGAATTTTATAGAACCATTTATGGGACGAAATAATGGATGATAGGAAAAGGTGTGAGTGTTTTGCGTGTAACATTAGAAGCAGTAAAACATATAAAAAAGCTACGGAATTTATATTCCTTATATTTATACGATTTATCAGAATTTAGCTATTCTCTTTCTCTAAATACAGACGGGCTATATGAATTTGAGGGGTTTGATAAGGTAATAGAACGGGAGGAGCTGCAGCCTTATTTTATCCAATATGAAGGAGAGTGCGTAGGCTTTCTTTTGCTGGCGGAACGCCCGTTTACTGCATCGGGAACAGATTACTGTATTAATGATGTGTTCATTCTTCGTGCGTTTCGAGGGCGTGGGCTTGCTTCGGATGCAGTTTACGAGCTTTTGCAGCAGAGGAGCGGATATTTCTGTGTGCCACAGCTGCAAGCAAATGAGAGAGCGTTACAATTTTGGCGAAGCTTTTATGCAAGGCATGGCATCTTTTATAGAGAAGAACATCGGCTCATTGATGGGGAGCCATGTACTGTGCATACATTCAAAGTATAACAGGAGCCGCTATTGTGGGCTCCTGTTATACGTTAAGAAGGCATTCATCATCTTAATTGCTAGTATTCCCGCCTTCAGTCATTTGTTTTTGCACGCTAACCTTGCTGATTGTTTTTCCGTCCTCTTTGTAGTAAATGGATAATCTAACACCTGCAGTTAATTCGCTCATATTAACAGCAGTTTCACTCATACCATTGGCCCCTCTTGTCATTGCTACAAGAGAAGCATCTGCCGGAATAGTAATAGTTTTGACCTCTCCCGTATAGCTAATCTCTGGCCTCATACCGCCAGTTCCGCCTGGGTTACCTTGGTTGTTATCCTGATCCCCTTGCTTTTCTTGATTGTCTTGATTATTTTGATTGTTACCTTGCGGCTTTCCGCCATTCCCGTTGTTCCTTTGTGGTTGCTCGATAATTTTTAATGTCACTTCATTTCCATTTACTTCTGTAATCTCTCCGGATAAATCAGGACGTTCAAATGCTCCTTGCGCTGCGGCTGCTTGCTGTCCACCATTTCCACCTGTAGCTGCCGTATCCTTTGAGCAGCCCGCGATTATAGAGGTGCATAATAAGCACGAAATCATCAAGGTATACCGCTTTTTCTTCATCTCAATGTCTCCTATCAACTATAATACAAATCATTTACTAGACGTATTTTAAGATAGAAGTATGACATTTTGATGAAAAAGAAGAGCTTTCTATAAACAATTACGTTCTGTTGGTAGTTGGAGATTATGCGAATTGCTGAGACGTTTTTCGATTAGAGAATGAGTATAAAATATCCTGCACAATTTGCGGAGCACTTTCTTTTTGATGAATTCTTGCAAGTGCCTGGCTCATTTCATCAAGCTTGCTCGTATGATTCAATAAATGCAGTACCTCTTTCACAATCGCTTCTTTTTTGCTAACAACAACTGCAGCACCAAGTCTTGAGAAGAACAAAGAATTTTCCTTCTCTTGCCCGGGGACAGGCCGATATAAAATGGTCGGGAGCTGTTTGGCGGTTGCTTCCGAAAGCGTGATACCGCCCGGCTTTGTAATCATGGCATCAGCAATAGCATACAATTCATGTACATCGTCTACATATCCAAAAATATGAAGACGCTTTGTGTAGATAAGCTTCAGCTTGCTTAATTGATTGTACAGCTGTTTATTTTGTCCGCAGACAACGATGATTTGCACATCACTTTGTTCTAATATATTAGTAGTGATAGCTTTTAAGTTTTTCACGACCCCGTACGCTCCGGCCATAAAAAGGAGTGTTTTTCGATCTGTGTGCAGCCCATATTTGTTTTGAAGCTGCCTTGCATTTGGACCTGATTCAAAGGCTTTTCGAATAGGAATGCCGCTTACATATATATTTCTGGGAGAAATACCATTTTGGATAATTTTTTGTTTCACTTCCTCCGTGGCAACGTAATAGCGATCAATTTCTTCGTGTATCCATGTCCGATGGAGGCAATAATCAGTTACGACTGTGTATAGCTGAAATGGCTGCTTTGTTTTCCGTCTCCATTCTGGAACTGTTCCAACAGGGAATGTAGTGATGATAATGTCGGGTTTTTCTTCTTCTACCACTGTTTCTAGCCGCTTCTTTCCGAGTCTGCAGTAGAAATAAGCAGCCTTTGTTCTGTACATTTTATCTGTTCCATAAAAAAACAGCTTATAAAGCGGAGCTCCAATTGTAAAGGAGCGTTGGTATAAAAATTTTGCAATTTCATTCCAGTATGGATAGGCATCTGCATATAAGTCGTAGATTTTAACGCTATGGACGCCAAATTCCTTAAACGTATGCTGCAAGGCATGTGAGACTTGATTGTGTCCATTCCCAAAGCTTGCTGTTACCAACAAAATTTTCGGTTGAGTTTTCACAAGATTTCCTCCTGAAAAAAACATCCTAATTTTTTGCACCTTAAAAAAGTATAAATTGCTACCGGGAAGACCATTCGACGTAGTGAGAAATTTTAGGAGTAAAGTATAAGTGCAACTACACCTCTGTTTTCGTCCACGGGCAGGGCTCCTTTACTTCAAGACCAGGTGCTGTGAATGGAAAGGGCTACAATGCTGATGCATTTTTGACCTTACAGATCATGCAATCTAATTGTAGGATAAGATCGTTAAGAGAGTATAAGGGAATGTTAAAGAGTTTATGAAGGTTTACAGACAAGTATGACTAGTGGGGCTTTTTTGGCAGGTAATATGATATAACGCGTTTGGGTATAGCAAAAGTGCACTCAAATGTTGTATGTTGTACAATAGCAGAGAGAAAATTTGTCAAAATACATAGGAGGCTTCATAGTATGGCAATAGTTGATATTACGATTATTCCGATTGGAACACCGACAACGAGCGTGAGTGAGTATGTAGCGGATATTCAGAAGGTATTGGAGAAAAATAAGAATCGTGTCAAATACAGACTTACACCGATGAATACAATTATTGAAGGGGAATTACCTGTATTGTTTGATGTGATTCAGCAAATGCATGAGGTGCCCTTCACGAAGGGGATTGGTCGTGTAGCGACAAACATCCGTATCGATGATCGTCGCGATAAAGAGAGTTCAATGGAGAAAAAACTGCAATCTGTGCAGTCAAAGCTGTAAAAGGCAGCCTTATATTAGTAAATCATATTCCTAATTTAGCTAAGAATGTGCTGTTGGATAGGATATCTTTACACTTTAAGAAAGTATAAATTTCTAGCTAGAGGACAATTCGACGTAGTGAATAAGTGCAACTACGCCTCTGTTTTCGCCCAAAGGCAGGGCTCGCCAATCGACGAGCTTTCTTTAGGGGTGAATCTTTATAACAGATTCATCCCTATTTGTATTTGATAAATCACGATTTACAGCTTGAAGAAAAAGATTATTTCCTAAATGATCCGTAATGGATCAGCCTTCTTAATAAAAAGGCTGCGTCTGTAATTATTTGTAACAGCAGGAAAGGTTTCTTATAATAAGAGCAACTTGTAAGGAAGGGGCAAAAGAGATGAAAAAGGAATTTGAAGAGCAGTTTGATGGATTGCTTGAGAAGTATACGGAATTGCTGCTTGGACAAAATGATGAAGCATTAAAGAAAAAAGTGCAAATGTGGGCGTTGTATTCATATATTGCAAAAACAATGCCGGCACTTGCTAAGCATTGGAATGATACATATCCAGATGCGAAGCAGGAGATGATGAAGCTTATTGCAGAGATTAAGCAATTGAATGAGTCACATCGGGAAAAGAAATAGAGGGGATGAGGTATTGAGGCAGTTGGTCTTTCCGCATAATTTAAATGTATAATTTTATCCTCCTATTATTTTCTTTCATATACGCTATATTAATGTCTAATCATTTTGAGAGAACAATATAAATGAAGTAAGAGAAAATAGCTTACTTTAGGAGCGGAGGATATGGAGCGATTGCTGCGAGATTCCTTTTTATTTTTATCGAAAAATCGAACACTTACAAAGCTGGCAAAGCGGTATGGTTTGCGCTTCGGTGCATCCCGGTTTGTTGCTGGCGAAACGATCGAGCAGGCTGCAGCCATTATCAAGGAGTTAAATCAAAAAGGACTTGCTGTAACTATTGATTATTTAGGGGAATTTGTAAAGACTGAGCGCGAAGCTAATGAAATGGTGAATCAGTCTCTAGAGGCTATTCGGAGGATTGGGCGTGAAGGATTAGACTCTCAGCTTTCCTTGAAACTGACATCAATGGGATTAGATATATCAGATGAGCTGGTAATGAATCATATGCGCCGCATTTTAAGCGTCGCCAAGGAAAATGGGGTATTTGTGACAATTGATATGGAGGACTTCTCCCGGTGCCAAAAAACTATCGATATATTAAAAAGGCTGCGAGAAGAATATGATAATGTAGGAACGGTGATTCAAGCTTATTTGTATCGCTCTCAAAAGGATATAGAGGAGCTCGATAGCTATGAGCCGAATTTACGGTTAGTAAAAGGAGCCTATAAAGAAGCGGCAACTGTAGCATTTCCTGATAAAAAGGATGTGGATGATAATTTTCGGAAGATCATTAAACAGCATCTGTTAAACGGACATTATACGGCTATTGCTACGCATGATGATGCGATCATTGAGTACACGAAGCAGCTTGTGCAGGAGAAGGGGATTCCTCTTAACCAATTTGAATTCCAAATGCTGTATGGTATTCGTCCAGAGCGGCAGCTTGAGCTTGCGCTAGAGGGCTATAAGATGCGTGTGTATGTACCATATGGAATGGATTGGTATGGATATTTTATGAGGCGTCTTGCGGAACGGCCCGCGAATGTCATATTTGTGTTAAAAGGGATTCTTAAGAAATAGAAGCAGGAGTGTATCCTGCTTTTTTTGTGCCATAAAAAGGTGTAAATTTCCATGTAGGAGACCATTCGACGTAGCGAGAAATTTTAGGAACAAAGTATAAGTAGGGCTACGTCTCTGTCTTTGCCCAAGGGCAGGACTCGCCAATCGGCGAGTTTTCTTTAATGGATTTGCACAAAAGTAATGCAATAGACATAGGCGAAGATTTATAAAGAGTAATGCGCCATGATGGCGGCATCCTTGTATAGATGCTCTTCGTCGTCGGTCAATACAATGCTAATAACCCTTTTCCCGTCTTTTTCATAAACGGCAGCCAGCGTATAGCCGCCAATATTAGTACGTCCGCTTTTGCTGGCAATGGCATAGGGATCATGAAATAAATCCTTTCGACCGTTGTTTGTAATTGTTGTGTCTTGCAAAGAGGTCTGGATAGGTGTTGTGACTGTCTGCATTGCTTTTACTGCTTCAGGATGCTTAAGAAGCTCTTTGGCAATCAACGCCAAATCATATGGTGACAAATGCTGTCCCCATGCATCTATTCCACTTGCATTTTTAAAGGATGGGTTCTTACTGCCAAGCTCCTTTGCCCGTCTATTCATAAGAGCTGTGAATTTCTCCTTAGAGCCAGCCAGTTGTTCAGCAACGGATTCCGCAACAGGATCAACACTAATTACAAGCATGAGACGCAATGCTTCATCACGCTTTAGCTTTTCCCCTGCCTGCAGCTTTATTTTTTTTGTACCCTCTTCTGTATCTAGGGCATGCTGTGTAATCGTTACTTCATCCTCCGGCTGCATTCGTTCTAGCAGAAGAAGCGCAGTCATCAGCTTTACAAGGCTTCCGGGCTGTGCAGTAGTATGTTCGTTTTTTCCGTACAAAATTTTGCCTGTGGTTGCATCAATCGCAATTCCTGATTTAGCATAAATATTCGGCTGGTTTGCATGAACCTTTGTTTCAGGCTTGGGTTGAAATGCAAAAAATAGTAAACATGCAATAGCTACAATTGAGCTGGTGATAATAACTTTTTTTTTCATCAAATATCCCTCTTACAAATAGAATGAAAAGCAAAAAGGCAGGAGACGGCTTACCTTTCATTATGCCATGCTTCCTACCTTTATTTGTATCCTAAAATCTTATTTCGCGCCCATATTTTGTTTGCCGTATTGTTGGTTAGTGCTGTGTTTCCCTTTTTCCTTCCCGTTATTGTCAGGACCAGCATTGCCTCTCACACTTGCTGCGCTCACGCCGCCCTTGGAAGGGTTTCCTTGCATTTTTGTCATTAATACCACCTCCGTTTGCAATATATAGTGTGTCCATAAGTCTACACTTTAGGAATGCATAAATTTCCAGATAGGAGTAAATTTGACGTAGTAGGAAATTTTAGGAACAAAGTGTAAGTGCAACTATGCCTCTGTCTTCGCCCAAGGGCAGGGCTCGCCAGTTGGCGAGTTTTCTTTATAGGCTATGTAGACGGTAGGAGAGCAGGATTATGTGGAAAACGCGGTAAAAATATTGCCAAAATTTTGAAAATAATATATATTTGTAGATAGGAAACTCATTCATCACGGCTAAAAAATTTTGCGAAAAAACTGAATGGGTATTCATTCAAGGGATGAGGAGGAGAGGAGAATGTTTCAAATTCAAAAGGCAGCTGTGATTGGCTCAGGTGTAATGGGGGCGGGGATAGCTGCGCATTTGGTTAACGTTGGCATTCCAACAGTGTTATTGGATATCGTTCCGAAAACGCTTACATCAGAAGAGGAATCAATGGGCTTAACGCTCGAAAGTAAGCAGGTTCGCAACCGCTTTAGCAGCAGCGCTGTACAAAAGCTGTTTAAACAAAAGCCCGCTCCCCTCACTGCAAAGGAAAATGCCACGCTCATTACGGTCGGCAATCTGGAAGATGATATGAGGCTGCTAGAGGATGCGGATTGGATTATTGAGGTAGTTGTTGAGAATTTAGCCATAAAAAAGCAAGTATTTGAACGAGTAGATTGTGTGCGTAAAAAAGGAAGCATTGTGAGTTCCAATACATCGGGTATCTCTGTAGAACAAATGGCAGAGGGACGGTCTGAGGATTTCCGCAAGCACTTTTTGGGCACACATTTTTTTAATCCTCCGCGTTATTTAAAGCTGCTGGAGATTATCCCGACCAAGACTACCTCCCCTGAGGTTCTCTCCTTTATGAAGGAGTTTGGCGAAGATGTGCTCGGAAAAGGTGTAGTAGAGGCACGAGATACCCCAAACTTTATCGCAAATCGTATTGGTACGTACGGTTTGCTTGTAACGCTGCAGGAGGCGCTGCGACATGGATACACATTTAGTGAAGTGGATTCTGTAACAGGACCGCTTATTGGTCGTCCGAAAAGTGCGACCTTTCGTACGCTTGATGTTGTAGGGCTTGATACGTTCGCTCATGTTGCCAATAACGTCTATGAAAATGTTGAGGAAGAGGAAAAGAACATATTCAAGATTCCAACATTTCTTCAGGTAATGATTGAACATAAATGGCTTGGAAGCAAGACCGGCAAAGGCTTCTTTATTAAGAAAGGAAAAGAGATTTTAGAGCTGAACCCAGATACGCTCCAATATGAAGCATGCAAAAAGCTGCGAGCACCTTCTATAGAAGCAAGTAAACAAGAAAAGGGGCTAGCTAACAAACTAAAGACACTTGTTTATGGGGATGACCGTGCCGGGACGCTGTTATGGAGTATTTTGACTCCAACTTTGCTTTATGCGGCAAAGTTGAATAAGGAAATTGCTGATAATATCGTTGCGATCGACCAGGCAATGAAATGGGGCTTTGGCTGGGAAATGGGTCCGTTTGAAACATGGGACGCAATCGGTGTCCGTCAATCCGTTGAGAAGATGAGTGAGAAGGGTTTAACCATTCCAGTGTGGGTGCAGGAGATGCTGGAGAACGGCTTTGAAACCTTTTATAAACGTGACAATGGCTTTGTATATTATTATGAAGATGGCGCATACAGGCTATTGGAGCAAAATAAGAAGGCGATTAGCCTGCGGCAGATAAAGGAACAGGGCCGCGTACTGAAGAAAAACAGCGGCGGGAGCTTAATAGATATAGGGGATGGCGTGCTTTGTCTCGAATTTCATTCGCCCAATAACGCCATCGGTATGGATATTATTCAGATGATTCATTTCGCGGTTGATGAAGCCTCCCGCAATTATAAGGGGCTTGTCATTGGGAATCAATCGAAGAACTTCTGTGTTGGCGCGAATCTGGCGATGATGTTAATGGAGGCGCAGGATGATAATTATTTTGAAATCGATTGGGTCGTGAAGCAATTTCAGGCTGCTATGATGAAAATTAAATATAGCCTAAAGCCAGTAGTTGCAGCACCTTATGGCATGACACTTGGAGGTGGTGCTGAGGTGTGTCTGCCTGCTGCAAGTATTCAGGCATCAAGCGAAACATATATCGGACTTGTTGAGGTTGGTGTCGGTTTAATTCCAGGCGGAGGCGGCAGTAAGGAATTGTATATGAAGCATATCAACCAACTTCCTCAAGGTGTTGAGGTTGATTTACAGAAGATAGCAAACAAGGTGTTTGAAACAGTTGCGCTTGCGAAGGTATCTACCTCTGCACAGGAAGCATTCAAGGGGAACTTCCTTGGCGCTAAAGATGCTGTGAGTGTAAATGGCGATCATTTGTTATATGATGCAAAACAAAGAGTTCTTGCCTTATATGAAGCTGGTTATAAGGCACCTGTACGTAAGAAGGTGCCGGTTGTCGGGGAAACGGGCTACGGAACGCTGCTATTAGGAGCGCAGGCGATGCACTTATCCGGTTATATTTCTGAATATGATTTGGTTATCGCGAAACAGTTGGCGTACGTCATTGCAGGGGGCAGGGTGCCATATGGAACAGAAGTCGATGAACAATACTTGCTGGACTTAGAACGTGAAGCATTCATCAGTCTTATAAAAGAAATGAAATCGCAGGAAAGAATGCAGCATATGCTCATAAAAGGAAAGCCACTGCGTAATTAAGGAGGGGAAAGCATTGAGAGAAGCTGTAATTGTTGCAGGAGCGAGAACACCTGTTGGAAAAGCGAAGAAAGGGTCGCTCGCGAATGTGCGTCCGGATGATTTAGGAGCGTTAGTTGTGAAGGAAACGCTGAAGCGCGCAGGAAATTACGAAGGTGAAATCGATGATGTCATTTTCGGCTGTGCGATGCCTGAAGCGGAGCAGGGCATGAATATGGCACGCAATATTGGGGCGTTGGCAGGACTTCCCCATACGGTTCCGGCTATCACAATTAATCGCTACTGTTCTTCAGGTTTGCAGTCTATCGCTTTTGGGGCAGAGCGAATTATGCTTGGTCAGGCGAGTGCGGTGCTTGCAGGCGGCGCAGAATCGATGAGTCTCGTTCCTATGATGGGTCATGTCGTTCGCCCGAACATTCGTCTAGTGGAAGCAGCTCCCGAATATTATATGGGTATGGGGCATACAGCAGAGCAGGTCGCTAAAAAGTACGGAATCAGCCGAGTGGACCAGGATGCATTTGCGGTTCGCAGTCATCAGCGTGCAGCTAAGGCGCTGCAGGACGGCAAGTTTGGTGATGAAATCATTCCGGTCCAGGTCACAGTGCGTTCTGTTGGTGACAACAATCAAATGCATGAAAAAAGCTTCATGTTTTCTCAAGATGAAGGGGTGCGTGCGGAAACGACGACCGGAGTGCTCAGTATGTTAAAGCCGGCATTCCATGTGCGAGGCTCTGTCACAGCAGGTAATGCTTCACAAATGAGTGACGGTGCAGCGGCTGTACTTTTAATGGATCGTGAAAAAGCAGAAGTAGAAGGATTACAGCCCATTGCAAAGTTTCGCTCCTTCGCCGTGGCGGGTGTCCCTCCAGAGATAATGGGTATTGGTCCAGTTGAGGCTATCCCAAAAGCGTTGAAGCAGGCGGGCTTACAAATCTCAGATATTGGTTTGTTTGAGTTAAATGAAGCATTTGCCTCGCAAGCCATTGGGGTTATTCGTGAGCTTGGCCTAGATGAAGAGAAAGTAAATGTAAATGGCGGAGCTATTGCATTAGGACATCCGCTTGGCTGTACAGGTACGAAACTCACATTATCATTAATTCATGAAATGAAGCGGCGCGGTGAACAGTTTGGTGTTGTTACGATGTGCATCGGCGGGGGTATGGGAGCTGCAGGCGTATTTGAATTAGTTTGATAGACTGGGAGGAAGCGGAATGGCGAAAAATACAGTCGGGAGTGCAGTCAAAGGAGGAAGTTTTCTGCTTGATGCAATTATAGCTGATCAAGTGTTTACACCGGAGGATTACACGGATGAGCATAAATTAATTGCAAAAACGACAGAAGACTTTATTGTGAATGAAGTGCTGCCAGAATTGGAGTACTTAGAGGATCATGAGTTTGAGCGTTCTGTTAAGCTCTTAAAGCAAGCGGGGGAGATTGGGCTGCTCGGGGCGGATGTACCAGAGGAGTACGGCGGGATAGGACTTGATAAAATCAGCTCCGCGTTAATTGCGGAAAAATTTGCGCGCGCGGGCGGATTCGGGATTTCACATGGGGCGCATGTAGGTATAGGCTCACTTCCTATTGTGTTATTCGGAAGCGAGGAACAAAAGCAGAAATATCTTCCGTCTCTAGCTATGGGTGAAAAGCTTGCGGCTTATGCATTGACGGAACCGGGCTCAGGTTCTGATGCGCTTGGTGCGAGAACTGTTGCCAAATTACATGCAAATGGTACTCATTATGTGTTAAATGGGGAGAAGCAATGGATTACCAACTCTGCGTTTGCTGATGTGTTTATTGTCTATGCGAAGGTTGATGGAGAGCATTTTACGGCATTTATCATTGAACGTGGATTTCCTGGTGTATCGACGGGACCAGAGGAAAAGAAGATGGGAATTAAAAGCTCCTCCACTCGTACATTAATTTTGCAGGATGCGCTTGTGCCAAAGGAAAATGTGCTCGGTGAAATCGGAAGGGGACATATTATCGCATTTAATATTTTAAATATTGGTCGTTATAAGCTTGGTGTCGGCGTTGTCGGTTCTTCTAAACGAGGTCTGGAGATTTCTGCTCAATATGCGAATCAGCGCCAACAATTTAAACAGCCAATTGCCCGTTTTCCGCTTATTCAGGAAAAGCTTGCGAACATGGCCACGAAAATTTATGCAGCAGAAAGCTCAGTGTACCGTACGGTTGGTTTGTTTGAGGCGCGTGCAAGTCAGCTAACGGATGAAGAAATAAAGAACGGGAAAGCGGTTGCAGATTCTGTTGCAGAATATGCAATAGAATGCTCTTTAAATAAATTTTTCTGCTCAGAGGTATTGGATTATGTTGTAGATGAGGGTGTGCAAATTCACGGCGGCTATGGATTTATGGCAGAATATGAGATTGAAAGAATGTATCGTGATTCGCGTATTAACCGTATTTTTGAAGGAACGAATGAAATTAACCGGCTGCTTGTACCGGGCACACTGCTTCGTAAAGCGATGAAGGGGGAACTGCCGTTATTCCAAAAGGCACAGCTTATTCAAGAGGAATTAATGATGCTTCTGCCGGAGGAGCCGGGCGATGAGCCGCTTGCACAGGAACAGTATCTCGTGCGAAACGCAAAAAAAATTGGGATGCTGGCAGCAGGCTTGGCGGTGCAAAAGTACGGAAAATCGCTTGACCAGGAGCAAGAGGTGCTTGCAAATATTGCTGATATCGTAAGCAATGTGTATGCGATGGAATCCGTCCTGCTTCGTACAGAAAAGGCGATTCAAAAAACTGGTCTTGAAAAGAACAAACAAAAGCTCTTGTATACGCAAGTATTTTGTCAGGAGGCATTTCAGGAAATTGAAGCGCATGCAAAAGAGACACTTATTGCAGTGGAGCAAGGAGACACACTGCGCATGATGCTGTCTGCGCTTCGCAAGCTGACACGTCATTTACCGATTAACGTGATTGTTAAAAAACGCGAGATTGCCGCAAAAATCCTAGCGGAAGAAAAATACGTCGTGTAATTGAAAGTGTGAGAAATGAAAAGAGCGCAGAAGCACTTTTCTAGCTGCTTTTGTGCTCTTTTCACAGTTCCTAGCCTCTAGCTCTCCCAAACAAATTGATAGCCTTGGCCGCGAATATTTCGAATGTAGGATGGCAAATGAGGATACGCCTCAAGCTTTTTACGCAGGTTGCTAATATGGACCCTCAAGGTGCGGGTATCTCCATTGCTTTCTGTGCCCCAAATCCAGTGATGCAGTTCAGCCTCACTGATAATCTGATTCACCTTTTGGGCAAGTAAGCTAAGAACGGAAAACTCTTTATAAGATAGCGCCAAGGTCTTGCCGCGCACTACTGCTCTTTGATATATTAGGTCAATTTCCAAGTCGCCAAAATGCAATCTCTGGGTCTCTGAATTAGATTGTTGCAGCTTATTTTGCGGATCTAGGGAAACAGTAGGAAATGCTCCGCGATTAAATATCGGTGCGCGACGCAGATTCGCTTTAATTCTTGCAAAGAGCTGGTAGAGATCAAATGGTTTTGTGACGTAATCATCCGCTCCTAATTCAAGACCGAGAATCACGTCGCTTCCATCACTCAAACAGCTGATGAAAATAATAGGAATATTTGATACGTTTCGTATATGTCGACAAATTTGAAAGCCGTCCATATCTGGAAGCTGTATATCTAGCAAAACAAGATCAGGCGGATTTTGTTCGAATTGGCGAAGGGCCTCCATGCCGTTTTGACAGCCGAGAGCATTATAGCCTTGTTTCTCTAAAGCAATTATCAGCAAGTCCAATATTTCAGAGTCATCTTCTACTATTAAAATTCTTCTATTCATTGCTCTTCCGCTCCTTTTTGTAAAAATGCTGGTAGGGTGATAGTAAATTGACTTCCTTTTCCCAACTCACTGCTGACAGAAATCGTGCCACCATGATGTTTTATAATTTGCTGACAAATGGCTAAGCCAAGACCTGTTCCTGTTTTTGAGGAGGATTGCTTTCCTTTGACAAAACGTTTGAATAGATGAGGAAGCAACTCCGATTCAATACCTGAGCCGGTGTCACAAAATAAAATCCGAATCCCCCAATGTTCCTCGTTATTTAGAGAGGTATAGCAATAAGCCTCGCTATGCAAGGAGATTTTGCCTCCTTTAGGCGTATGACGGATAGCGTTTTGCAGCAGGTTAGAAAATACTTGCTCTAAGCGGATAAAATCAATCCGTAGAAAAAGCCTACCCCCCGCGGGCACAGAGATGAGAGCTGTCTGCTCACAGCATAGACCGTTACGCTCGATTTCTAATTTGAATCGTTGAGAAAAATAGGAAAGCAGCTCCTTTATCTCCACTTCTTCAAAATAAAATTGAATTTGATTTTCCTCCATTTTTGCCAGTTCGAGCAGGTCGATGGAAAGTCGGTTCAAGAGCTTTGTTTTTTCGTAAACAACTTGCAAATACTTTTGCTGTTCTTTTAGCGGTAAGCCTTCTTGCAGCAATTGCAGATAGCCTTGAATCGACTGCATAGGTGTTCCGAATTCATGAGCAATAGTAGAGAAAAACTGCTGCCGTGTTTGTTCGATTGTTTGTAATGCTTCATTTGTTCTCTGCAGCTCTTCATTCATATTCTTCAGTTCCATCGTACGCTGCGTGATTCTTTCCTCTAAGGAGTAGTTGACTTGCAGTAACTCAGCAGATAAACGCTCTACCTTTATAAAGGCATAGGATGACCTTTGTGCAATAATTAGCGATTGGACAAATAAAGTGATAAACGCCCCTAACGGTACAGCATCTGTACCGATTGAAAAAAAATGATAGTAGAAAATATCATTTAAAATACAAATGATTATAATGATCAGCATGACACTATTTATAAGTGCGCCAATCCTTTTTCGAATAGCCGCACGGATGATGATATATATGATATACAGTAAGATTGGAACTAAAAAAATTTGAAATAGAAATATCCATTTTGTGAAATAAATGGCAGGAAGCAACGTAGTAAGGCTGAAACCTATACAAATAGCCGCAAATACCTTAGCAATAAACCGGTTCGATTCTTCAGGGTATAAATAGGTGACAAAGGTAAATAACAATAAGCAGCCAATATAGGATGTTAAGTATTCTAGTTTCACGCTAAATTCCCATGAGATGGAAGGGATCCAGTCGATAAGGAGCCGGTCCCCGACTAATAGAGTACGTAAGGTCATAAGTAAGCAAAAACAGCCTAAAAATAAAGATAATAGATTTTTTCTATGAAACAAATAGAGAATAAGCTGAAACGAGCCTAGGACAAAAAGACTGCTTGCGAGAAAGCTGTCCTTTAAAACTGAGTATTCT
Source organism: Bacillus sp. OTU530 (assembly GCF_038440375.1). NCBI lineage: Bacteria > Bacillati > Bacillota > Bacilli > Caryophanales > Bacillaceae > Bacillus > Bacillus sp. OTU530. The sequence goes on along the minus strand of NZ_JASATP010000029.1, from coordinate 39,920 downwards.
CTTGCTTGACGAATAAGAGCATCGCTGCCAAACTGGATGCTTTTCCACATTCCGCCCTTCCGCTGTGTAAAGTTGGAAACTTGAAGGATCAGCTCAATTTCATTTGTATTTGTTTGAAACGTTACAACCTTTGAATAAGATTGGGCTTCCATGCTCTCTTTATTAGTGCCAACAACTCCGTTAGACGCAGCTAATTTACCGTTTACCCAAAGCTTATAAGCTGAAGCAATAGATGGTATATATAGAGATAATGGTTTTGACTTGTTTTGTTTAGACAGAATAATGCGGAGACGATATGTTCCGTATCCTTCATTTTTTAATGTTTGCGAACCGGTGTAGCTTGCATCGGCCCATACGGCTGGCACTTCAATCATTGCACTGTTATTACCATGAGAATGCTCGGGAGTCTCTAACCTTTGCCAATAAAATTCCCATTCACCCTTAAGAGAAAGAACAGTTTGCGACAGGTCTAGAGAACGGGCATCCAAAACCCCCTGTCTGGCAGTGATCTGCTGCTGCGAGGCAGCATGGGAGGCGAAAGGAAATACGAGGGTATATACTGTTGTTAAGATAAGAGTTACTATAAAGCTTTTCATTGATGTTATCCTTCTGTTAAGAAAAATTCATCTTAATTTTATCTTATTTTATGAAGTACATACAATTATATCCTGTATAATAATTTACTGGTAACAAAATCCAAAAAATGAGGTGGAGAAGTTTCTTGTACTGCAGGAAAGTATAAATTTCTAGCTAGAAGCAAGTTCGACGTAGTAAGAAATTTTAGGAACAAATTGTAAGTGCAACTACGCCTCTGTCTTCACCCAAGAGCAGGGCTCGCCAATCGGCGAGTTTTCTTTATAAGAAATCTCCAAAAACAAACAGGAATTTACATGTTTTCACATAATTGTAATACTATCAATCTTTTTATAGGTGATAATGATGCGTATTAGCAAATTTGTAGCACCGGAGATTATCTTTGGGAATAACACGATCCAACAGGCAGCGGATGCTTGTATGCGCCTAGGAGCGAAAAAGGTTTTTATTGTTAGTGATTTGGGGGTTGCGCAGGCGGGATGGCTGGAGAGGGTAATGGACTGCTGTAGACTAGCTGGCTTACCGTTTGCGACGTTTATGGATATTGCAACAAATCCGAGGGACACGGACGTTGTGAACGGCTGTGCCTCATTTATTGAAAACGAATGTGATGCGGTTATTGGCGTTGGGGGCGGGAGTGCGTTAGATGCGGCGAAGGCTATTGCTGTGTTAGCTGCAAATGGTGGTACGATTCGTGACTATGAGGGCGTTGATAAAATTGAAAAACCGCTTCCTCCTATGGTGATGATTGCGACAACAGCAGGATCTGGTTCTGAGGTTTCGCAGTTTTCGGTGATTACAGATTCTCATCGCAAGAAAAAAATGACAATTGTTTCAAAAACATTAGTTCCGGATATCGCGATAATAGATCCGTATACGTTAATTACGAAAGACAGTGCATTAACAGCATCTACAGGTCTAGACGTACTCACACATGCCATTGAGTCGTATGTGAGCATCGCGGCTACGCCGCTGACGGACGTGCAGGCAAAAAGTGCACTTTCTCTTGTGTCTGCTCATTTACGTCCATCTGTTGCTTCAAGAACCAATGCAGAGGCAAAGGAAGCGATGGCGATGGCAAGTTTGCAGGCTGGCCTTGCTTTTTCTAATGCGATTTTAGGAGCAGCGCATGCTATTTCCCATGCGATTGGCGGTATGTCCCCTGTTCCTCATGGTGAAATTAATGCGATTTTGCTTCCTCATGTGATGGACTTTAACTTTATAGCTGCTCCGGGGCGATTCGGGCAGATTGCCGAGTGTATGGGGATTGATACACGGGTACTAACGCAGCGAGAGGCGGGAAATGCAGCAATCCGGTTTGTACAAGAGCTATCAATTGATATTGGAACGCCGCAACGGCTAAGCGATCTTGGCATTACGGATAGCGTAATCCACAGCATTTGCTTAACGGCACTTGAGGATGCCTGCATGATTACGAATCCGCGTGATATGACGTTAGAGCAGGCAAAAAACTTGTTAGCCCGGGCTCTTTAGGAGGAAGATATATGCTTGAGGACAAACAAGAAATGATTGCCCTTTTAACGGGTGTTAAATCTTCAAAGCGTAATTACTATACGGAATTGAAAGAAACAGTTGGTCAGCTTCGTAAAAAAAATATGCAGCTCGAAATTATTAGCGAAGTGATGAAAAGTATGAAGGTTGATATGTCGCCAGAGGAAATTTTGCAAAATGTCATTGAGAAGCTTCGGGCGCTGATTCAATTTGAACGCTTTGGTCTGCTGCTGCTGCATGATTCACAGCTTATTTTAACTAATGTTTATCCGAAGGACAGCTATACATTGGAAGTTGGAACTCCGATTCCGCATGAAAACTCCTTATATTGGTCTGCATTAAGCAAGAGACAAACTATTTTTCAGGATTTAATTGAGGAGCAAGCCTCTTTTTATGAAAAGCCGCACTTACTTGAGCTAGGGATTAGCACAGTGTTAATACTTCCGATTTATAGTAAAAAGAAAAGGATCGGTATTTTAAGCATCGGCTGCCGTGGTAGCTCAGACTGGGGAATAGATGATCTTGCGTTTTTAGAGCAGCTAACTGATCATCTCGCCGTGAGTATCGAAAATGCCCAGTTATACAATGAGGTGCTTCGGGGCAAGCAGCAATGGGAGGATACGTTTAAAGCAGTGAATGATATGATTATCGTATTTGATGAAGAACTGCGAGTGCTGCAATGTAATGACGCTGTGAGGGAGTTTTTCCAGATGGAAGGCGGTTTGGATGTGCCGATGTTACACGAGATGCACAAGGAGCTCTTGAGAGAAACCTTTCTGTCCAAGAAGCCTGGATATATAGAAGTCTATTTTCCGAATGGATCCATTTGTGAGATGTATACATATCCGGTTCAGAATAATGAGCAGCAGGTCTATGGCGTTATTGCATATATCAAGGATGTAACAGAAAAACGAAAAGTTGAATTGCAGCTGCAGCACTCCGGAAAGCTGGCAGCAATCGGGGAGATGGCAGCAGGCATTGCACACGAGCTAAATAGTCCGTTAACAGCTATTCTTGGAAATGCCCAGCTGCTGCTTCGAAGTACGGCGGAGCAGAATGCATCTTTTACCCTTTTAAAGGATATTCATAGCTGCGGAAGCCGCTGTAAAACGATCATTAAAAGCTTGCTCACCTTTTCTCGGCAGGATGAGTATCTATTTTCTCCATGCTCTTTGAATGAAGCGATAGGACAGGTGCTTCATTTATTGCAGGGGCAGCTAAAGCAGCAAAGAATCACGATCACGCAACTGTTGGAGCCATCTCTGCCCCTTGTTGAAGCCAGCCAGTCGCAAATTGAACAAGTTATTATCAACTTGCTGTTAAATGCCAGAGATGCGATTGAAGAGAAGAACTACGAAAGGGGAGAGATTGTAGTTCGGACGTTTTGGGAGCAGGACTGTGCTTGTATTTCAATTAGTGACAACGGAATTGGGATTGAAGAGAGTAGGCTGTCACAAATTTTTCATCCTTTTTATACTACAAAAGGAGTTGGAAAAGGAACAGGTCTCGGCTTATCAGTTAGTATTGGTATTGCAAAGGCGCACGGTGGAGCAATTGAGGTACATAGCCGTGTGTATGAGGGTAGCACGTTTACGCTGCGATTGCCTCTCCAGTTTGTACATCATACGGAGGTGTGACTGTTGATTCGGATTTTAATTGTGGATGATGAAAAGGAAATAGGAACCTTTCTTTCTCATTTATTTATGTCGAAAGGATATCGTGTCACAGTAGTAAACAGCGGCAAGGATTTCTATTATCTTGATCTCAAAAAACAGCGCTTTCATATCGCTTTACTGGATCTTAAGCTCCCTGATGCAAACGGTCTATCCTTATTAGAATATTTGAAACAGCAGCAGCCGGCATGTAAAGCTGTAATTATGACAGGCTACAGCACGATTCAAACAGCTGTTGATGCCATGAAACTGGGGGCAAGCAATTATTTGGAGAAACCGTTTGATGATATAGATATATTAGAGCAGCAAATAGATGAACTGCTTGCCGGAGGAGATGAATCTGTTAATCAGTATTTACAGGAGGCAGCAGTAAGAAGCGGTCTTGTAATTGGGAAGAGTGAGAAAATGAAGCAGTTGCTTCAAACTGTTTACAAGGTAGCGCAAAAGCCGGTAAATATTTTAATAGAAGGGGAGACTGGCACGGGCAAGGAGGTACTGGCTCACTTTATTCATGAAGCGGGTCCGCGCAGCAAGGAAGCGTTTATTGGCGTGAACTGCGGGGCCATTTCCGAGTCGCTTCTCGAGAGCGAGCTGTTTGGTCATGAGAAGGGGGCCTTTACTGGGGCGGCGCAGCAGAGAAAAGGCCTGTTTGAGCTTACGAGTAAAGGCACGTTATTCCTGGATGAGGTAGCAGAGGCTTCCCACCTAATTCAAGTGAAGCTGCTGCGCGTATTAGAGACGCGCGAGTTTATGCGTGTCGGTGGTACAGCGGTGTTGCGTACAAATGCTAGAGTAATTGCTGCCTCCAATGAAAACTTACAGGAAGCTGTTCGAAAGAAAACCTTTCGCGAGGATTTATTTTATAGATTGAATGTCGTTCATGTAAAGATTCCGCCCCTTCGAGAGCGGCAAGAGGATATTCCATTGTTGATTCAACATATGCTAGAGCGGTATGGAAGCGGAAATATATCATTTAGTAAGGGTGCGATCAGACATTTACAGGAGTATCACTGGCCAGGCAATATTCGGGAACTTGCCAATTTTGTCGCGAGAACGATTGCGCTCCTTGATTCTGATCAGACCGTTATCACAGAGGCGGATTTACCACTTTGGGATACAGAGGGGGCCTCTATACGTATGCCGTCCGCTCTGGAATCAGATGATACGGGCAAACAAAATCATGAGCTCGAGGAGTATTTACGTACATGGAGTCAGAGTGTTTTAACAACATTTGAGAAAAAAGATGATGTTCATCTTGAGGATGTGCTTGCACAGGTCAAGCAGCTGGAATCCCAAATTGGGAAAGCTTTTATTCTTAAGGCGCTGCAAAATACGCTTGGAAATCGGAGTGAAGCAGCAAAACGCTTGCAAATCACAATGCGAAAGCTCCGTTATTTGTTGAATGAAAAAAAGGGGGACACTGGGACATAAGAAGAACCAGACACAGTTTGATCTTTTCTCATACTAAAGCAATGCGAGTATTATTTGCATCAGGAATAAGACTGGATTTGCTGAATCAGGACCCTTGCTAATCTGATACAAGACCCCCGTTTTTACACGGGGGCAAGAGTATTTTGTGTGCAGAGTGAGGATACGACTGTAGACAAATTTTAAGCCATCGTTAAGACAATGCGACCATTAATTTGTCCTTTTTCCATACGCTGAAATACTTCATTAATGTTATCGAGCGGCTGTACTTCAATATTTGTACGAACTTTGCCTTGTGCTGCAAAGGCAAGGGATTCCTGTAAATCCTTTCTCGTTCCGACGATGGAGCCTTTTACCGTTACGCCATTTAAGACAGTATCGAAAATTGGGATTGGCAGTTCATCGTTTGGAAGACCAACAACAACGAGAGTGCCGCCGCGTTTCACAGAGCGGTAGGCTTGTTCAAAAGCCCGTTTTGTTACAGCGACGCTGATAGCGGATTGGACACCGCCAACACGTTCATAAATTTCTTGGACAGGATCTACCTTTAAGCCGTTAATTGTAATATCTGCACCTAGCTTTGTGGCTAGTTCAAGCTTGTCGTCTTGAATATCAACAGCAATTACGTTAAAGCCCATCGCTTTTGCATATTGTAAGGCAACATGTCCGAGACCGCCGATTCCGTAAATCGCAACCCAATCACCAGGCTGCGCTTCGGATACTTTTAATGCTTTATACGTTGTCACACCAGCGCAGAAAATGGGAGAAACCTCTTCAAAGCTGAGACCATTTGGGATTTTAACGATGTAATTGGCAGGAGCTTTACAATACTCAGCATAGCCGCCATCCACGGAATAGCCGGCATTCAATTGATGCGGACATAATGTTTCGCGTCCGGTTAAGCAATATTCGCATTCACCGCAAGCGGAGTACAGCCAAGGAATGCCGACTGCATCCCCCTTTTTAATGGAGGTTACGCCAGGACCTACTTCCTCTACAATCCCGACACCTTCATGTCCTGGAATTAACGGAAGCTTTGGCTTTATCGGCCAATCGCCATGTGCGGCATGAAGGTCTGTATGGCAGACGCCGCAAGCTTTAATTTTGACAAGCACTTCACCGTAGCCGATTTCAGGAATCGGTACTTCTTTAATTTCAAGCTGCTGTTTAAACTCATTTACAATGGCCGCCTTCATCATTTTATTTGTATTCATTTTCAAATCTCCCCCTTTTTTATTTTCACACTACATCTTTTATAAAAGCAAAAGCTATGCCAACTTTTTAGCTGTGTAGGGGTGCACAAAATGAAAGCGTTTGCCGAAAGTTTGGCAATTCGTGCCGAAAAAACGGCACGAATTGGACGATTTATCGGCACATTTATATAAAAAATGACAGGAGACAATCCTGCCATTTGCAAAAAAGTAAATTTATGAAGAATCATTTCCTCTAGGGATAAATCGTGTCGATTCCGCTTTTCTAGAGCTGCTGTAGTTCTTGAGCGGTAAATACGCGCGATCGTGTTAAAAATCGTTTTCCTTCTGGTCCTTCGAGTGAGAACATTCCTCCTCTGCCATCCACTACATCAATAATAAGCTGTGTATGTTTCCAATACTCATATTGTGCATGGGCAATATAAAATGGACAGCCCCCTATATAACCGAGTAATTTATCGTGATCTCCGATTAAAAGATCACCTGCTGGATAACACATTGGCGAGCTTCCGTCACAGCAGCCGCCTGATTGATGAAAGAGAAGAGGACCGTGCTTACTTTGTAAATACTGAATAAGCGAAAGTGCTGCATCGGTTGCGGTAACTCGCTGTATTGTTTCCATAGTGTACACCTCCTAATATGAAAGCTTCCGCTGCGAGAGGCAAGCGGAAGCTTTTGTTTTTTAGAAGAATCCTAATTTTTTCGGGCTGTAGCTCACAAGCATATTTTTCGTTTGTTGGTAGTGACTGAGCATCATTTTATGTGTTTCACGGCCGATACCTGACATTTTGTATCCGCCGAATGCCGCGTGGGCAGGGTAGGAGTGGTAGCAGTTCGTCCAAACGCGTCCTGCCTCAATCGCTCTGCCGAAGCGGTATGCCTTGTTGATATCGCGTGTCCAAACGCCTGCACCTAAGCCGTAAAGCGTATCATTGGCGATTTGGAGCGCTTCCTCCGGTGTTTTAAATGTTGTAACAGAAACAACTGGACCAAAGATTTCTTCCTGGAAAATGCGCATTTTATTGTGACCCCTAAATACGGTTGGCTTTACATAATAGCCGTTCTCTAAGTCACCATCTAATACGTTGCGCCCGCCTCCTGCTAGAAGCTCGGCACCTTCTTGTTTACCAATATCAATATAGGAAAGAATTTTTTCAAGCTGCTCAGCGGAGGCTTGTGCACCAATCATTGTGTCAGGGTCAAGCGGGTTGCCTTGCTTAATCGCATTTACGCGTTGCAGGGCCCGCTCCATAAAGCGGTCATAGACGGACTCTTGGATGAGCGCACGCGAAGGGCACGTGCAAACCTCACCTTGGTTCAATGCAAATAATACGAATCCTTCGATTGCTTTATCAAAGAAATCATCATCTGCATCAAGCACATCCTCAAAGAAAATATTTGGCGATTTTCCGCCTAGTTCAAGCGTAACAGGGATCAGGTTTTGCGAGGCATACTGCATGATAAGACGACCTGTTGTTGTTTCTCCTGTAAACGCGATTTTGGCGATGCGATTGCTTGAAGCAAGCGGCTTACCGGCTTCAAGACCGAAACCATTTACAACATTCAGGACACCGTCTGGAAGTAAATCAGCAATAAGCTCTACCAATACCATAATGCTGACAGGTGTCTGCTCTGCTGGCTTTAACACAACACAATTTCCAGCCGCGAGAGCAGGAGCAAGCTTCCACGTTGCCATAAGAAGCGGGAAGTTCCAAGGAATAATTTGGCCCACAACGCCGAGAGGTTCATGAAAATGATACGCAACAGTATCTTGGTCAACCTCACCAATCGTACCCTCTTGTCCGCGGATGCAGCCTGCAAAATAACGGAAATGATCAATTGCTAGCGGAAGATCGGCATTGAGAGTTTCACGAACTGGTTTTCCGTTATCCCATGTTTCTGCCACGGCCAGCATTTCTAAATTTTGCTCCATGCGATCCGCGATTTTATTTAAAATGTTTGCACGATCTGCAACTGACATTTTGCCCCATTTGTCTTTTGCGGCATGAGCGGCGTCAAGTGCCAGCTCTATATCCTCAGCCTGTGAACGTGCTACCTGACAAAACACTCGCCCAGTAACAGGGGATATTGCATCAAAGTATTGTCCATCAACTGGAGCTGTCCATTTCCCTCTGATAAAATTGTCGTATCGGCTTTTAAATGAAATTTTTGCACCCTGTTCACCTGGTACTGCGTAGATCATTTTTGTTGCGTAAGCCATCCTCATTCCCCCTATTCTCACTATATTCACCTTTTATACATGCAAGTTGTGTGCCAAAATCAAGAGGACACTGCTGCTTTGAAATATGTGAGAGCGCACATCGTTCTCGATAGCGAACAAGAACACTTTGCAGGATAAACATAATAGACAGCGAAGAGTAGTATAAAGCTTGCCATAGGTGAGCAAATTAGGAAAAAAATACCCATCTATGCTACAATACAGATAGTAAAGGGCAGGTGATAGGTATGACAGTAACATTTTATTCTTATCCGAAATGCGGAACATGCCAAAAGGCAAAAAAATGGCTTGAAGGGCATGATATTTCCTACAACATGATACATATTGTAGAAAATCCGCCGTCTAAGGAAGAGGTGCGCAAGCTGCATCAGGCAAGCGATCTTGATTTGAAGAAACTGTTCAATACGAGCGGTATGAAGTATCGCGAGCTTGGCTTAAAGGATACATTGAAGACGGCAAGTGAAGAGGAAATGCTAGATCTGCTTGCATCCGATGGCATGCTGCTTAAGCGTCCTATTGTGACAAATGGCAGCAAGGTGACAGTTGGCTTTAATGAAGAGCAGTTTGAGAGAGAATGGCTGTAATGCCGACTGGGCATTTACATAATTGATACAAAGTATGGAGGGGACAAAAATGAACATTCCTAAAGAGTTGCGTTATTCTGAAGAGCACGAATGGGTGAAAGTAGATGGGAGCCGTGTAATCGTCGGTATTACTGAGTTTGCGCAGCATGAGCTTGGTGATATTGTATTTGTGGAGCTTCCGGAGGTTGGTGCTGCATTAAAGGCGAATGAGCCGTTTGGCAGCGTAGAGTCCGTGAAAACAGTTTCTGAACTTTATGCGCCTGTGAGCGGTAAAGTTGTGGAAGTAAATGAAAAGCTAAGTGATAGCCCTGAGCTTGTGAATGAGTCTCCGTACGAAGGTGCGTGGATGGTAGTTGTTGAGCTTGCGGATGCAGCTGAGCTTGATAGCTTATTAACTGCTGAGCAATATGAGAAAATGACAAATCAAGGGTGAAGAATGAGGAGACGGACAAACCGTCTCCTTCTTGCTTTTTACACTTTAAAAAAATATAAATTTTCCAACGAGAAGTTAACTCGACATATCGGGACATTTTAGGAATAAAGTGTAAGTGCAACTACGTCTCTGTCTGCGCCTGCCGGTTTGCCAATCGACGAGTTTTCTTTAGCAAAATTGACAATATTTGCGTATGGTCAGTTTCGATAAAACAGGAAACAAGACGAAAAGAAAGAATATACTATATATTAAGGTTGTATCATAGTCTACATTAGTCGGGTGATGCACAGTGATGGAAATGGAAAAAGTGATAATTGTTGAGGGAAGATCCGATAAGAAGAAAATTGCAAATCTTATTAAAGAGCCTGTAGAAATCGTATGCACAAATGGAACGATCAGTTCATCTAAAATGGACGAATTTGTTGACAAGCTCTATGATAAAGAGGTGTACATACTGGTTGATGCAGATGAAGCAGGCGAGAAGCTTCGCAGGCAATTCAAGCGTGAATTCCCGCATGCAGAACATTTGTATATTGACCGTACGTACCGGGAAGTAGCGACAGCACCAGTGCAGCACCTTGCAAGCGTGTTGCTTGGAGCAGATATAGACGTGTATGCAGAATTTTTAAAGTAAGGATGACGTGAATGATTGAATGGACAGGGGAAGATGTGGAAAGCAACATTCAAGAGGAAGAAGCAACAGTTCTTTATGTGCAGACGCCCATGTGTGGAACGTGCCAGCTTGCGAAGAGGATGTTAACAGTTGTAGAGGCGGCGCTTGAGCTTACAGTCGGTACGGTCAATCTCAATTATGCTCCTTATTTGGCGGAGCGATATGAGATTGAAAGTGTGCCGTGCCTGCTTGTTTTCAAGCGCGGCATTGTTGCGAAACGAATGTACGCGTTCCAGTCAGTAGACTTTATTTATAATGAATTGCAAAAACTCGACATATTGCCTAAGAAATAAGAAGAAAATGTCGAGCTATTATTAAAGGGTTGCTCTGTGAATAAATGGAAAATATATACAACACCTTATTCACGAGGAGTGATGGAAATGACGTTACAAGCATTGTTGCGGTCGTTTGCAAATTATGCAAGCACTCAGCAGCATTTAGAGCCGCTTTTGCCTTTGGAGGAAAAGGTTATGTGTTTTCGGTTTAAGGAAGAAAGCTGTGCTTTAAAAATGTCACGCCATGAAATCACATTGTTAGAAGGAGTAAAGGGAACAGATACGATTACATTTTGGAAAGAAGAGGACTTACATAGTTTAGTAAGCGGTCTTGTTCGGTTACAACTGCTGCTAAGGTGGAAGGGAACGGAGTATATAGGATCATACCGAACACTTTTATTGGCAGAATCGCTGTTTCATATATGCAAGCCGTTAGAAAAGGGAGCTTAAATGCTCGCTTTTTTTTTTGCATATTTATATTTTTTTAAAAAATTTCAAAAATAATAATTTTCTGTATTTTAAGTATAGAGAAATGTATTAAAATCATGGCATAATTTACTTTATGAGTTTCTTAAAATAATAATTTATTATTGTTGACATAGATATGTGAGATTGATAGAATTTCAATGATATGATAAAACATGAAACACATCAGGTAATTTATATTTGATGTTCTCTTATCAAGAGAGGTGGAGGGACTGAGCCCTGTGAAGCCCGGCAACCGTCAGCACATGTTGAAATGGTGCCAATTCCTGCGAAGCGAATGCTTTGAGAGATGAGAGGAAAGGATATACGGCGATTGTTCGAAACCTTTCTGCTTGTCTGAAGCAGAGAGGTTTTTTTACTGTAAAATATGATGTAATGAAGAGGTGAGAGGATATTGATTCTACTAGAGAACGTCCAGAAAATCTACCGTTCAAAAAGTGGAACAGTTACAGCTGTTCATGATGCAAATTTAGAGATTCGCCAAGGAGAAATCTTTGGCATTATTGGATATAGCGGAGCTGGGAAAAGCTCATTAATACGTATGCTGAATCAGCTGGAAAAGCCCACTTCCGGCCGGATTACAGTGGCAGGGCGTCTCATTTCTGCGATTCGTGGCAAGGAGCTGCGCAAGGCTCGTCAAGAAATCGGGATGATTTTCCAGCATTTTAATCTTCTTTGGTCCCGTACGGTACGCGAAAACATAGCGTTTCCATTAGAAATCGCTGGGGTTCCAAAAGAAGCGCGCCAAAAACGTGTTGATGAACTTATTCGTTTGGTTGGACTAGAGGGACGGGGAGATGCGTATCCATCACAGCTTAGCGGCGGGCAAAAGCAACGTGTTGGCATAGCGCGTGCGCTTGCAAATAATCCAAAGGTACTGCTGTGTGATGAAGCAACATCTGCTCTTGATCCGCAAACAACAGATTCTATTTTGGATTTATTAGTTGATATTAATGAAAGACTCGGCTTGACGATTGTACTTATTACGCATGAGATGCATGTAATCCGAAAAATTTGCCATCGTGTGGCTGTTATTGAGAGCGGGAACATTGTGGAGCAAGGCGAAGTTCTGGAAGTATTCAAACATCCCAAACATGCAACAACCAAAAAGTTTGTGCAGCAGGTTACTGAATCAGATGAAGCAAGAGAAACAATTGGACAACTGCTTCATAAGTATCCAGACGGAAAGATTGTAAAATTAACATTTGTTGGTGATACTGCGGAGAAGCCCCTTATTACGGATTTGATTCGTCATTTTGAAGTGGATGTTAATATTTTGCAAGGAGAAATTTCCCAAACGCAAAAAGGCTCCTATGGGACATTGTTTGTTCAGCTTCAGGGTGAGAATGAGGAGATTGTAAGAGCCATTGCTTTTATTCGAGGTAAGATGGTAGAAGTTGAGGTGGTCGAATATGAACAATGAGTGGTTAGAGCTAATTAAATTGGAAAAACTAATCGATGCAACGCAAGAAACCATCTATATGACAGCTATTTCAGTTACAGTTACATTCATTCTAGGACTAGCATTAGGATTACTTTTGTTTTTAACTAATAAAGGTAATATGTGGGAAAATAAGGCTGTCAATACGGTGATTGGATTGTTTGTAAACATATTTCGTTCAATCCCCTTCATTATATTGATTGTACTGCTTATTCCGTTTACAAAGTTACTTGTGGGAAGTATTCTAGGAGCCAATGCTGCACTGCCTGCTTTAATCATTGGTGCAGCACCGTTTTATGCCCGCATGGTCGAAATTGCGCTCCGCGAGATTGATAAAGGTGTTATAGAGGCGTCTTATGCGATGGGAGCTTCTAATGGACAAATCATTTTTAAGGTGCTTATACCAGAAGCATTGCCAGCCTTAGTTTCAGGGATTACTGTTACGGCGATCGCTCTTGTTAGCTATACGGCCATGGCCGGCGTTATCGGAGCTGGAGGGCTTGGAAACTTTGCCTATTTAGAAGGATTCCAAGGCAGCAATCCATTATTAACATTTGTTGCGACAGTGGCTATTCTAATTCTTGTGTTTATCATCCAGTTTACTGGAGATTATTTTACTAAAAAGTTAGATAAAAGGTAATTAGGGAGGAACGCAAAATGAAAAAACTGCTTAGTCTCATTGTAGCTGTTTTTGTTCTTGCTTTAGCGGCTTGCGGCGGAACAGACACTACAAAGGAAAAAACAGCTGATGGAAAAACAAAAATAATTGTCGGTGCATCCGCTGTTCCACATGCTGAAATTTTAGAAGCAGCAAAGCCATTGCTTGCAAAAAAAGGAATTGATCTTGAAGTTAAGGTGTTTCAAGACTATGTTTTACCAAACGTTGCATTAAAGGAAAAAGAAATTGATGCAAACTATTTCCAAACTCCAGGGTATTTAGACTTAGAGATGGAGAAAAAAGGTTATGACTTTGTGAGCATTGGTGAAGTTCATAAGGAGCCGATTGGAATTTATTCTAAAAAGTACAAAAGCTTAGCGGACCTTCCAGAAGGCGCAAAAATTATTATGAGCAACTCGTTCAGTGACCATGGACGTATTCTTCCGATTTTTGAAAAAGCTGGGTTAATCAAGCTTAAAGCGGGCGTTGGTGCGAATGCACGTGTGGAAGATATCGTAGAAAATCCAAAGAAACTAGACTTTTCAACATTGATTGAGGCGAAACTTCTCGCTACTTCCTTTAAAAATGGGGAAGGAGATGCTGTGGTAATTAACACAAACTATGCGCTTGAGGGGAAAGTAGATATTAAAAAATACGGCATTGCGTTTGAAGGAAGTGATGTTGTTCCTTCTAACTTAGTAGTTGTCCGCAAGGGTGATGAAAAGCGTAAAGAACTGCAAACATTGGTAGAAGTACTGCAGTCTAAAGAAATTCAAGATTTCATTCAAGAAAAATATCAAGGTGCTGTTATCCCTGCAAGTAAATAAACCATTTGAAGTCCGGTAGGTTTTGAAGGCTTCAAGGCTGAAAAGAACCCCTGTGATTCCCGCAGGGGTTCTTTTGATTCCACTGTAGGAAAGTATAAATTTCCAGCTAGAAGCCATTTTAACGCAGTCGGAAATTTTAGGAATGCAGTGCAAGGGCAACTCCCTGTCCTCGCTTAACGGCTTGCTAGTCGGAGACCATATGTAGTACTTCAGATTAAAAGTGAAAGTTAGGCGCTTTAGCAGGGCCTTCATGCTGCTGCGGGAGCTCTATAACATATTTCCTAATTCAAGTGCATATAGAGCCCTGTTTTTTTGCAGGCAATTTAGACAAGCACATTATTTTTTTTGAGGATAGTGTAGTATAATGGTGCTCGAGTTCATTTTACACTTTAAGAAAGTATAGTTGCGCGGAGAGTTCAAAAAATACATACAGTGCATTTGAAGGAAGCGTAAAACACAAAAAAATACAAATGATAAAATGGTACAAAGCAGTTGGGTATTTAATGGTTAGAAAATTCCGAAAATTTTCTAACTGTTTGATATATAATTTTAATTGATATAAAATAAGAATGAGAATAAAATGAGAATGTGAAAGTTCTATAACAATTTTTCTTCTATATAGAAATAAACTGGAGGTATTGTGATGGCTGGTTCAACTTTAACAATTAAGGATCTGCATGTATCCATCGATGAAAAAGAAATCTTAAAAGGCGTAAACATTGAAGTAAAAGGCGGAGAAATCCATGCAATCATGGGTCCGAACGGAACGGGTAAATCAACGTTATCTTCTGCAATTATGGGTCATCCGAAATATGAAGTAACAAGCGGAAGCATTACGCTTGATGCTGAAGATGTATTAGAAATGGAAGTTGACGAGAGAGCTCGCGCAGGTCTATTTTTGGCAATGCAATATCCAAGCGAAATTAACGGCGTAACAAACGCAGACTTCCTTCGCTCTGCAATGAATGCACGTCGTGAAGAGGGCGATGAAATTTCTCTAATGAAATTCATCCGTACATTGGACAAAAACATGGACTTCTTGGAAATGGATTCCGCAATGGCACAGCGTTATTTAAACGAAGGCTTTTCTGGGGGCGAAAAGAAGCGTAACGAAATTCTTCAATTAATGATGCTTCAGCCGAAGTTTGCTATCTTAGATGAAATCGATTCTGGATTAGATATCGATGCGTTAAAGGTTGTTTCTAAAGGAATCAACGAAATGCGTGGTGAAGACTTTGGCTGCTTAATTATCACGCACTATCAGCGTCTTCTTAACTACATCACGCCTGATTTTGTACACGTTATGATGAACGGTCGCGTTGTAAAATCTGGTGGTCCAGAATTGGCACAACGTCTAGAAGCAGAAGGATATGACTGGATTAAAAAGGAACTCGGCATCGAAGACGAAGCAGAGCAAGAAGCGTAAGCGGATAGGAGGATAATCATGACAATCGGTACACTACCATTCGATCAAGACTATGTTCGTCAATTAGCAAGCGGAGAGCCTGCATGGTTGACGGAGCTTCGCTTACAAGCCCTTGCTAAAGCAGATGCACTTCCAATGCCGAAGCCGGATAAAACGAAAATCGGCAAGTGGGATTTCATCGGTACGGGACGTACGGCAAAGCAAGAGGCTGTAAGTTCTCTTGAAGAGCTTCCAGAGGATGTAAAAAAGCTTTTCAACACAGAAGAAGAGAAAAACGTACTTGTACAGCGCAGCGGCACACCAGCTCTCGTTGTATTATCTGAAGAAGCAAAGGCAAAAGGCGTTATCTTCACAGATATCGTAACGGCAGCTCGTGAGCACAGTGATTTAGTGCAAAAGTATTTG
Organism: Bacillus sp. OTU530; assembly: GCF_038440375.1. Classification (NCBI taxonomy): domain Bacteria; kingdom Bacillati; phylum Bacillota; class Bacilli; order Caryophanales; family Bacillaceae; genus Bacillus; species Bacillus sp. OTU530. The sequence continues at coordinate 24,055 of NZ_JASATP010000029.1, read as the reverse complement.
ATGACAAAGGGTGTTAAGATCGATGAGCATCGCTTAACAGCTCTTCATGCAGCGTTAATTAACGGCGGCGCGTTTGTATATGTTCCGAAGAACGTTGTACTTGAAACTCCGCTTCAAGCTGTATTTGTTGTAGATAGTGAAGAAGCTAACGTATATAACCACGTTCTTGTTGTGGCGGATGAAAACAGCTCTGTAACATATGTGGAAAACTACGTAGCGAATGAAAATACAACAGGTGTTGCAAATATCATCGCTGAAGTAATTGCTGAGCAAGGGGCACTAGTGAAATTTGGTGCGGTTGATCTTCTTTCTAAAGGGATCACGACTTATGTAAACCGCCGTGGTACAGTTGGCCGTGATGCTCGTTTAGAGTGGGCGCTTGGCTTAATGAACGATGGCAATACGATTTCTGAGAATATTACAAACCTGATGGGTGATGGCTCTGTTGGTGATACAAAAACAGTAACAGTCGGCCGCGGTGAGCAAATCCAAAACTTCACAACAAGCGTTGTGCATTTTGGTAAAAACTCTGCAGGTAATATCTTAAAGCACGGTGTACAGAAGGATGCAGCAACATCTGTTTTTAATGGTATTGGCAAAATCGAGCATGGTGCTTCCAAATCGGATGCGCAGCAGACATCTCGTGTGCTGATGCTGAGCGAAAAAGCGCGCGGTGACGCAAATCCAATCTTGTTAATTGATGAAGATGATGTAATGGCAGGACACGCAGCTTCTGTAGGACGCGTAGATCCGTTGCAGCTCTATTATCTAATGAGCCGCGGTATTCCTAAGAAAGAGGCTGAACGCCTAGTAATCCATGGCTTCTTGGGACCAGTTGTGAACGAGCTTCCAATTGAAGGAGTAAAAGCACAGCTTGTTGAGGTCATTGAAAGGAAAGTTCGCTAATGGATATTGGAGCAATACGCCAACAGTTTCCCATTCTTCATCAGCAGGTGAACGGTAAACAGCTTGTGTATTTGGATAATGCTGCAACTTCACAAAAGCCGCTTTCTGTTATTGAGGCGCTGGATCATTACTATAAAGAGTATAATTCCAACGTACATCGCGGTGTTCATACACTTGGTACGAAAGCAACTGATGCGTACGAAGGAGCGCGTGAGAAGGTTCGGAAGTTTATTAATGCCCGTTCCATGCAAGAAATTGTATTTACACGCGGAACGACAACAGCGTTAAATATGATTGCTAGCAGCTACGGTATGGAGCATGTTGGTGCTGGTGATGAAATCGTGATAACGTATATGGAGCACCACGCGAATATTATTCCATGGCAGCAGGTAGCAAAGAAAAAAGGGGCAACATTAAAATACATCCCTCTTCAAGAGGATGGTACGATTTCTCTTGAGGATGTGGAAAAAACAGTTACATCGAATACGAAGATCGTATCTGTTATGTATGTTTCCAATGTGCTTGGCACGATTAACCCAGTCAAGGAAATCGCTGAAATCGCGCATCGCAATGGTGCGATTATGGTGGTAGACGGAGCGCAAAGCACACCGCATATGAAGATCGATGTACAGGATTTAGACTGTGACTTCTATGTATTATCGAGCCATAAGATGTGCGGTCCGACTGGCGTAGGCGTATTATACGGCAAAAAGCAGATTTTGGAGAATATGGAGCCGGCAGAGTTTGGCGGCGAAATGATTGATTTTGTAGATTTATACGAATCAACATGGAAGGAGCTTCCATGGAAGCACGAAGCAGGTACACCAATTATCGGTGGTGCTATCGGACTTGGTGCGGCGATCGACTTTCTGGAAGATCTTGGTCTTGAAAACATTGAAGCCCATGAACACAAATTGGTACAGTACGCAATGGAACGCTTATCAGAAGTGGATGGCTTGACGATTTACGGGCCAAAGCATCGTGCTGGTTTAGTAACATTTAATATCGACGATGTGCATCCGCATGATGTTGCGACTGTACTAGATGTAGAAGGAATTGCGGTTCGCGCGGGACATCATTGCGCTCAGCCGCTTATGAGATGGCTGAAGGTGTCAGCAACAGCACGAGCAAGCTTTTATCTATACAATACAGAAGAAGAAGTGGACGCATTTGTTGAAGGGCTAATTAAGACGAAGGAGTATTTCACAAATGTCTTCTAATAATCTCGATGCATTATACCGACAAGTGATTATGGATCACTATAAAAAACCTCGCAACCGTGGTGTTTTAGGTGATGACAGTGTAACCGTAGATTTAAATAACCCAACCTGCGGCGACCGCATTCAGCTGACAATGAAGGTTGAGGACGGCATTGTACAGGATGCGAAATTTGAAGGAGAAGGATGTTCTATCTCCATGTCATCTGCATCAATGATGACGCAGGCAGTAAAGGGGAAAAAAGTGGAAGACGCATTGAAGCTGTCTGAAATTTTTTCCAACATGATGCAAGGAAAAGAATATGATGATAGTGTAGACTTAGGAGATATCGAAGCGCTTCAGGGCGTTTCGAAATTCCCGGCACGCATTAAGTGTGCCACTCTCGCATGGAAGGCGATGGAGAAGGGACTGCACGATCAGAATTAATGCTCTCGGGATATTAAGGAGGGAAATAAAATGGCGAAGCAAATGCCGGATATCGGCGATTATAAATATGGATTTAAAGATAAAGACGTATCAATTTTCCGTTCTAAGCGCGGATTAACAAAAGAAATCGTAGAAGAAATCTCCCGCATGAAGGGTGAGCCACAGTGGATGCTTGACTTCCGTTTGAAGTCACTGGAGCATTTCTACAACATGCCAATGCCGCAATGGGGCGGAGACTTAAATGACTTAAACTTCGATGAAATCACGTATTACGTAAAGCCATCTGAGAAGTCCGAAAAGTCTTGGGATGAAGTACCTGATGAAATTAAAGCAACATTTGATAAACTGGGTATTCCGGAAGCAGAGCAAAAATACCTTGCGGGTGTATCCGCTCAGTATGAATCTGAGGTTGTATATCACAACATGAAGGAAGACCTTGAAGCGCTTGGAATCGTATTTAAAGATACAGACAGCGCTCTTAAAGAGAATGAGGATATTTTCCGTGAGCATTTCGGAAAGGTAGTTCCTCCAACTGATAACAAATTCTCAGCATTAAACTCTGCAGTTTGGTCTGGAGGCTCTTTCATCTACGTTCCAAAAGGAGTTAAGGTTGATACACCTTTGCAAGCGTATTTCCGTATTAACTCTGAAAACATGGGACAGTTTGAGCGTACATTAATTGTTGTTGATGAGGATGCGCACGTTCACTATGTAGAAGGTTGTACAGCTCCTGTTTATACAACAAACTCACTGCATAGTGCCGTTGTAGAAATTATCGTGAAAAAGGGCGGCTACTGCCGTTATACAACGATTCAAAACTGGGCAAACAACGTCTACAATCTTGTAACGAAGCGGACAGTTTGTGAAGCGAATGCGACAATGGAATGGATTGACGGTAATATCGGGTCTAAGCTGACAATGAAATACCCTGCGGTTATCCTAAAAGGAGAAGGTGCACGTGGCTTGACGCTTTCTATCGCAATTGCTGGTAAAGGTCAGCATCAGGATGCAGGTGCGAAAATGATTCACTTAGCGCCAAACACATCCTCCACAATTGTGTCTAAGTCTATTTCAAAGCACGGTGGAAAAGTGACATATCGTGGTATTGTTCACTTTGGTCGTAAAGCGGAAGGTTCCCGTTCAAACATCGAGTGTGATACGCTCATTATGGATAACCAATCCACATCCGATACAATCCCATACAATGAGATTTTGAACGACAATATCTCACTTGAGCATGAAGCGAAGGTATCAAAGGTATCTGAAGAGCAATTATTCTATCTCATGAGCCGTGGTATTTCTGAGCAGGAAGCAACAGAAATGATTGTTATGGGCTTCATCGAGCCATTCACACGTGAGCTTCCAATGGAATATGCAGTTGAAATGAACCGTCTCATTAAGTTCGAGATGGAAGGTTCTATCGGTTAAGACTCTTATTGCCTTAACGGATTAGATGTTATAGTGAAACAAATCAAACAGGCTTTAGGGAACGTTCCTAAAGCCTGTTTGATTTGAATATAAAGCAGCTTATCGGATATATCTCCTTTAGCCGATAAACCGGATTATGTCCGCTTTTCTAAGAAAAAATCTCTTTTAGAAACCTGCTCTTTTTATTGATTTTTCTTGTTGAAATAACATAATTTAAAGTAAGAGACTTGTACAATTGTCATTTCCTTCTATATTGTACGCAAGTAAGTTGAACACTCCCGCCTCCACACAAGTTGAGGAGGGAGTCTTCTGAGCTAAAAACGATAAAGAAGATGGGCAAACGGAGAGAGGAGTGTTGTTTTCTGAAACCAGACCAAGAAGCAGTCGTTCATTTATACCATACCAATGATTTACATAGTCATTTTGAAGAATGGAGTTCTATTTCCCGGTTTGTCCGGCAGGAGAAACAAAGGCATAAGCAGCAGGGAGAAGCTGCTTTTATATTAGACATTGGTGATCATATCGATAGATTCCATGTGATTTCTGAAGCAACGGGCGGCAAGGGGAATGTAAAGCTATTGAACGAGGCAGGGTACGATTATGTAACCATCGGAAATAATGAAGGCATTACGCTCTCTAAAAAGCAATTAGCTGAGCTGTATGAAGAAGCAAAGTTTCAAGTGCTGCTTGCAAATTTATTTGAAGAGAACGGAAGTCGTCCGAGCTGGACGAAGCTGTATGATCTGTACACATTGCCAAACGGAGCTGTCATTGCATTTTTTGGCCTTACAGTTGCATATGAGGCGTTCTATTCGCAGCTTGGCTGGAAAGTTAGTGACCCATATGAGGCGTTAGAGGAGGTATTGGCGGAGATTCGGCATCAGGCAGATGCGGTTATTCTTTTATCTCATCTTGGGCGCAATGAGGATGAATACATCGCTGAGCATTATGATATTGATGTTATTCTTGGTGCGCATACGCATCACTTGTTTGAAACCGGACTGCTTGTGAACGACACCCTTCTTTGCTGTACGGGGAAATGGGGACAGTACGTGGGGCATGTCAAGCTGCAATTTACAAAGAAGAAGCTTATAAGCAAGCAGGCACGTGTGATCCCCTCTAAGCTTCTTGGCGGATATACTGATGCTGGGATGGATCAGAGCATGCGGATGCTGCAGGAAGAAAGTGAACAGCTAATGAATGAGCCTGTTGTTGAATTAAAAGAAACTTTGCACGCACATTGGTATGAAGAAACAGCATTCAATAAAATGCTCGCAGATTCTTTAAAGGAGTGGTGTGATGCGGAAATTGGCATGCTGAATGCAGGAGTGCTGCTTGATTCACTTCCTCAGGGACATATTACGCGCCGGGATATTCACCGTACTTGTCCTCATCCTATTAATCCATGCCGTTTGCTTATTACAGGAAAAACATTGCGGGAGGTCATTATTAAAGCGCATAGACCACAGACTGAGCAGCTAGAAATTAAGGGTCTTGGTTTTCGCGGCAAAGTAATGGGGAAAATGATTTATTCTGGCCTCGAAGTGACTCCTGACGACATTCCGGGGAATAAGCTGTTGTTAAAAGAGGTACTGGTGAATGGACGCCCGCTTGAGCCGGAGCGGGTGTATTCAGTGGGCACGCTTGATATGTTTACATTTGGATACATTTATCCTGAGCTTGCAAATGCGACTGAGAAAAAGTATTTTCTGCCGGAGCTGCTGCGTGACGTATTACAAGACACTTTAATGAAATTGTAACATCTGCTTTCTCCTTTCATACAGATAAAAGGAGAGGAGTGTGAGAAGCAATGGTTACATTGGAGCCCATTGTCATCGACAATCATACCTTTTTGGCGGTAAGCGTGAAGCTCCCAAAAACAAATCTGCTAGCGGTGATGAGCGAGAAGGGCTATATTATGTGTGGTGCGCTTGATGTTGCTTTATTGAACGAAAAGCTGCGTGATCGCGGCATTATTGCAGGGCGTGCAGTAGGTGTACGTACGATTGAACAGCTTCTTGAGGCACCTTTAGAATCTGTCACGTATGAAGCTGAGAAACTCGGTATTACAGTCGGCATGATTGGTCGCGATGCAATACTAAAAATGATTTGACAGATATTGTCCCTTCTTTCTGCATACATATGGTTAGGAAGGAGGGGTTTTTGTATGCGCAGAATACGACGCAGCTTCAGGCTTCGCCGCGGTCCGCTCCCATTCCGGTATGTGCTGATGATTTCATTTTTCATTTTTCTCGTGCTGAGCGTTCAAGGACTATGGCTTGTAAATAAAGGTATTGAACCGACGCTGATGTCTTATGCGGAAGTAGAAACGAAGCGGCTTGCTATTGTTATTATGACAAAGGCTGTAGAGGATAGGCTGTCAGAAGGATTAAACACAGAAAAACTTGTAAAAGTGGAAAAGGATAACGATGGCAATGTATCATCTGTCGATGTTGATGCACAAATGGTAAGCTCCATCGTGACGTCTACGACAACTACTATGGAAAAATATTTGCATGCAGCGGAAAAGGGAAATGTTGAGAAGCTAGGCATTCAAGGAACGACAAAGGTCAATTTGGCAAAAAGTTTAGCTGATGAGGGCATCCTATTCACGGTACCTCTCGGACAGGTAACGAAGAACGCCATTCTCGGAAACATAGGACCTAAAATTCCTGTTAGCTTTACAACTGTTGGAAATGTAAGCGCAAAGGTAAAGGAGCAAGTTAAGCCGTATGGGATTAATAATGCGATGGTGCAGGTTGTTATGGAGGTCGAGGTGATGCTGAAGGTTATTATTCCGTTTGAGACGAAGGAAACGACGGTCAAAACGGATATTCCGCTCATGATCAAGATTATTCAGGGAGACGTTCCGAGTTACTATCATAATGGCGGAACAAATGGTGCAAGTCCGGCACTTCCTGCTATAAAGGAAAAGAATTCATAATTGATAGTAAAAAGAGGTACATGACATGTTAGATCATATACCTCTTCGTTATTTTTACACTGTAGGAAAGTATAAACCTCCAGCTTGATTTACCGGTTTTTCTTAAGCGCTTGCCGTTCCTGACGTTCCCAAAAGCTAAGCTGATAGTACGGGTCGTATGCCCATTCCATATAGCCGTTATCTTTATATGTTCCATAGTGAAGATGCGGCGGGAATTTTCCTGCTGTTCCTGGCGGTCCATAGCCAGTGTTGCCGACGAAGCCAATTACGGTACCTGGCTCGACAATTTGTCCAATCGCTATATTCTTTGCAAAGCCTCCTAGGTGAGCGTAATAATGATAGTTGTTGTTTAGATCACGAATCCCGATGCGCCAACCGCCTAGACGGTTCCAGCCCTTTAATTCTATAATGCCGTAGCATGTTGCGCGAACAGGAACGCCGTGAGCGGCAAAGATATCTGTCCCTTCATGCATGCGCCTTCCGCCGAAGCTTCGTTTATCACCAAAGGTACTGCGGTAGCTATGATTGCTTCGCACTGGTACAGGAAACGCATTTCCTTCAATTTGTAACCGGCCGTAATGATGATAAATACGGGCATACCCTAAAATAATTTCAACTGTTTTGGCGCGTTGATAATACTCCCAAAGTGCAATTTTTAAATGGTCACGATCTGTTCCGAAATGGCTGAGTGTTGTAGCCATCGTATACAATGCATCTCTGTCATTATTTGAGTCAGCGGAGCCATCTCCATTCCCATCTAATCCCATTCCTCCAAATAACCCAATTGTGTAAGGATTACTATCTCCTTGGTTTGGATTATTAGGACCGGACCACATTTCTGGTCTGAAATAAATGGAAATCACACCGTTTTGCTTTTTCGGAATATCGCGTCGTACAGATCGAACGCTGCGCTCATACTGATCGATTGCAGCGTAGTAATACCAAGGAATAAATGTTACACTTTCCATTTCCTTATATAATGCCATTCGTTTTTTGTAAATCTTCTCTTTATCATTTGCCTCTCCGTATACTTTTCCTTGAAGAAGAAGCAAACTAATGCTCATGAGAAGGAAGAGTTTTTTATACACGGGTATAAGCTCCTTTCCAGCCGTTACTCTTTATAGTTTGGGATATACACGATATTTCATAATGGGAAATTAATGGTAATGGCACACAATGTTTGAGCATTTTGCAAAATTCCTTTAAAATAGATATGTTACTGTGAAGTATGCGGAAAAAAGTGGAGTGATGATTATGACAAATAAACCGGAACATGTGCGTAAGCCAGAGTGGTTAAAAATTAAATTAAACACAAACGAAAACTATACGAGCCTAAAGAAAATGATGCGCTCGGAAAACCTGCATACGGTTTGTGAAGAGGCAAAATGCCCGAATATTCATGAATGTTGGGCGGTAAGAAGAACGGCAACCTTTATGATTCTTGGGGCTATTTGTACACGTGCGTGCCGTTTCTGCGCGGTCAAAACAGGTTTACCAACAGAATTAGATCTTCAGGAGCCGGAGCGTGTAGCAGACTCTGTCTTCCAAATGAACTTGAAGCACGTTGTAATTACAGCAGTTGCCCGCGATGATTTGAAGGATGGGGGAGCGGCAGTCTTTGCGGAAACAGTTCGCGCAGTACGCCGTAAAAATCCATTCACATCTATTGAAGTATTGCCTTCTGATATGGGTGGTGTGGAGGAAAATCTAAGAATGCTAATGGATGCGCGTCCTGATATTCTCAACCATAACATTGAGACAGTACGTCGCTTATCTGATCGTGTTCGTGCACGTGCAAAATATGATCGCTCTCTTGAATTTTTACGCCGTGCAAAGGAAATGCAGCCAGATATTCCAACGAAATCAAGCATTATGATTGGGCTTGGAGAAACGAAGGAAGAAATTGTGGAGGCATTGGACGATTTACGTGCTAACAATGTTAATATTGTTACTCTTGGACAATACCTGCAGCCAACTAAGAAGCATTTACCAGTTGTAAAATATTGGTCTCCAGCCGAATTTGCAGAACTTAAGGAAATTGCACTATCGAAAGGCTTCAGCCATTGTGAGGCGGGTCCGCTTGTCCGCTCGTCTTATCATGCTGATGAGCAAGTAAAATCTGCACAGGAGCATAATGCACAAGCGAACTAAAGCGAGCCTTTCTCCGAGGAAAACAAGCAGCTGAACATTCAGCTGCTTGTACTATTTCACCGTATTTTGCATCGAATCATCACGTTGATTGTTCAAATGCGGGTTGGTGCTCATTTCCCGCTTTAACATGTCAATTGTGTGAGAGAATTCGGTGTTGTTCATTTTTCCAGATTTTAAGCCCTCCATTTGTGTCATTAGCTTCTGCTCTGTGGAGGTATATACATGATAGTAGCGCGGTACGACAGAGAGAGCGGTTTTGCGGACCTGATCTTGAACGAGCTTTGGATTGGTTGTGTTAGCCCGATAGACAACAAATACTTCATCGTCCGTCACCATCGTTGCTGCATCTGTTACGTCCGGCATCTTAATTTCTAGATCGGTAATAATATTGGCAAGTCTTTCTCTGTCAATATAGGCAACCTGATTGCGGTTACGGTCTGCACTGTCATTTTTTTGTCTGCGTGAATACCCCATATTTGTTGTGGCATATCGCATCTCGCCCGTATTGGAGTCATGTCTGTACATGCTATTTGTATTTCCCTCATTGGATAGAAGGACACGCCCGCCCTCTTCCTGCTGAAGCGCATCACCCCCTTTTCCCACTTCAGCTGTATCCCTGGCCTGACAGGCTGTTAAGAGGGAAAGGGCGGCAACGGTTGTTAGCAATAGTCTCTTCATTACTTTCACCTCCTTAGACTTATCATTTGTCAGTAATGCCTTTTTCAGATTAGAAATTGTTGGTTGTCACTCTTTATGATAGGATTAGGATAATCATGCGCAGAAAGGAAAGGCAAAGCGATGGAACAAAAAGAAGAAATAACGAAAACGGTCACCATCAACAACATTTCCTACGAACTGATGGACGAATATAGAGAGGGCTTTAACGAACAGGCGTTTAAAGAGCGCTATGCTGAAATTTTAAATAAATACGATTATATTGTTGGTGATTGGGGCTATAATCAGCTGAGGCTTCGCGGTTTTTTTGAAGACAGCAGCCAACGCGCAACATATGATACGAGAATCAGCACATTGTCTGAGTACTTGTATGAGTTTTGTAATTTTGGCTGTGCGTATTTCGTCTTGAAGAAAATAAAAAAGTGAAACGTACGGATTACAATCTGTACGTTTTTTTTTGAGGGGGATGAAAATAGCAAGAAGCTTGGGACATTGTCCCGTTCCACGGTCTGCTCCTGCCTTCAGGATAATTTTTGGAATAAAAGAAAAAAGCGCCTTGTATGCCTGTTAAGCTAAGAAAAGGCGCTTACACTTTTTTGTGCTGTAGGAAAGTATAGATTTCCAGCTGGAATCCCATTTGACGCATTTAGGAATTCTAGGAATGCAGTATAAGGGCAACTACGCTTCTGTCTTCGCCTAGCGGCTCGCCAATCAGCGAGTTTTCTTTAATAAAACGGTTACATAATGACTTCATATAAAAATGAACGCAGCTCTTCTGCTCCCTCTTCATCAAGATCATATGCATGTTCTAAATATCCAGGTTCGTCTAGATCATCTCGGCCGATAATGGCAAACTTGTTTCGCAAAATATCTAGAACCAATACTTTACCGTAATAACGGTCAGATATAACCAATGCTAAATCGTAACGCTCTTTTTCCCCCATAAAGCTAACAAAACGTGTTTGCGTTGTTACAGTATCATCATACAGAAAAAAACGTTCTGACATATGTTTTACCCCCTTTTTTACCGCTCTACTTTGAGCATAGCTTTGAATTTAGATTATGAAGAGCTGAATTGCAACGAGATGTTTGGTACAGAGGAGCGAGCTGCTTGTTGTCTCCAGTTTTAATACATGTACCCTCTTTTAACTATAACAGAGTGAGGAGGAAAGTTGAATTTGAAAAATATCGATTTTTCCTGTATAAAGCGCTACAATGAAAGTGAATATTTTCTAAAAGAGTGCGCTTTTTTATCACACCTTAAGGAAGTATAAATTTCCAGCTTCGATGTATTCGGAAATTTTAGGAATGAAGTGTCAGTACAACTACGCCGCTGTCTTCGCTAATCGGCAGGCTTTCATTAAAGTAAAAAGGTAAAGGGTGACAGATATGTATTTCGTAGATCGGAAAAAAATTGAACAAACACTGCAATGTTTGGAGCAGACAATGGCTGTTTTTTCTGCTAAGGAGGAGTACGTACAGCAGATCGATCAATATGCTCTAGAACGAATGGCACAGCTTATGATTGATTGTATTTTAGATGTTGGGAATGCGATCATTGATGGCTTTATTATGAGAGATCCAGGAAGTTATGAGGATATTATCGACATTTTAGTGGATGAAAAGGTCGTACAGTTGAAAGAGGGAGAGGGACTAAAGGAGATTGTCCGTCTTCGCAAGATGCTTGTACAAGATTATATAAGCGTGCAGCATGAACAAGTAATAGCAGCTTTGCAGGAACAACGTGCTGTCATTGAGGCGTATCCTTCCCATGTACGTCGTTATCTCGAGCAAGAGCTCGGTCCTGTGTCAGCGTTTACGAACCTATGAGAGGGAATCTGGAAGAAAAGTTGTATTGGGATTTTATCCTATTTACTGCGGTTATAGCAGTTTCTTGTGCATATGGCAGATTAAGCCTGCGTATACAGAATTACGTCCAAGCCGTGTAAACGCTTTTTTGATTCGGAATAAAAACGGTTCCATATGTAAAGGAGAAGGAAAAGATGAAATCATATAAAAGTTATTTGATTGATTTAGATGGAACGATGTATAAAGGGGAAGAAAAGATTGAGGAAGCAAGCGATTTTGTGAAAGCTTTGCAAGAGAAAGGGATACCATACTTATTTGTGACAAATAACTCATCGCGTAAGCCTGAGCAGGTAGCGGACAAGCTAATGAGTCTGGATATTCCAGCGGCACCGGAGCAAGTATTTACAACAAGTCAAGCAACGGCAAACTTTATTTATGAACAAAAGCCTACTGCTACGATTTACATGATTGGTGAAGAAGGATTGCATGCAGCGCTTGTAGAGAAAGGGTTTACCTTTGATGATACCAACCCGGATTTTGTCGTAATGGGTATCGACCGCGATATTACATATGAAAAGCTTGCAAAAGCATGTCTAGCCGTGCGCAACGGTGCAACCTTTATTTCGACAAATGGGGATATTGCGTTGCCGACAGAACGCGGTATGATGCCAGGAAATGGTTCTCTTACCTCTGTTGTTGCTGTGTCAACGGAGACAAAACCTATTTTTATTGGCAAGCCTGAATCCATTATTACGGAGCAAGCGCTAAAGGTGATAGGGACAACAAAGGAAGAAACAATTATGGTTGGGGACAACTATGACACTGATATTATGGCAGGTATTCAGGCTGGACTGGACACATTGCTTGTGCATACAGGGGTCACGACTGTTGAAAAACTGCGCGAGTATGAAACACAGCCAACACATGTGATCCATTCTTTGACGGAGTGGATAGATAAAATATAGTATCCCCTGCCAAAGGGGATATTCTAGATTTTGGAATCGATTTCTTATATAATAGCGAGGGAAGCAAAGTAATTTACTTACTTTTATCACAATACGATTCATAGGGGCGGGAGATACGATGAAACAACAACTAATTTTCTTTGATATAGACGGGACGCTTTTGGATCATGACAAACAATTGCCGCTCGCTACGAAGCAGGCAATTGGAGCATTAAAGGAAAAAGGACATGAGGTTGCAATTGCTACCGGACGTGCTCCTTTTATGTTTGAAGAGCTTCGCAAGGAATTAGAGATTGATACGTATGTAAGCTACAATGGACAGTATGTAGTCGCAAATAATAAGGTTCTTTATAAAAATCCGTTGTCGACCGAAACACTAGCAGCCCTTACTCGTGCTGCTGCGACAAATGACCATCCGCTAGTCTATATGGATCATGAAGATATGAAGGCAACGGTTGAGAACCATCCTTACATGGAAGAAAGCATGAGTACGTTAAAAATTGATCGTTACCCAACACATAATCCGAAATATCTTGAGGAACGTGAAATCTATCAATCTTTATTATTTTGTAAGAATGAAGATGAAGCACAATATGCAGATGCGTTTGAACAGTTTCGTTTTGTACGTTGGCATCCGCTATCAACCGATGTTTTGCCTGCGGGAGGATCTAAAGCAAGAGGGCTGCAGGCTGTGATGGATGCATTCGATTTCACGGCGGAACGAGTGTATGCTTTTGGTGATGGCTTAAATGATATTGAAATGCTGCAATTTGTGGGAAATAGTGTTGCAATGGGAAATGCGCCTGATGACGTAAAAAAGGCAGCTAAGCATGTTACAAAGGACGTTCAAGAAAATGGCATCCTGCATGGGCTTGAAATGGTAGGATTATTGAAATAAAGCCGCTAAAGAAAACTCGCCGATTGGCGAGCCCTGCCCTTGGGCGAAGACAAAGGCGTAGTTGCCCTTATACTTTGTTCCTAAAATTTCTAACTACGTCGAATTATCTTCCTGCTAGAAATTTATACTTTCTTAAAGTGTAAAAAAGAAGAAAGAGCCTTCCGTGGTAAGGGAACACACGGAAGGCTGCTATAAATACCTTACATGGAACCATGCGTTTTAGACACGCGTGGTTTTACTATAAGAGCAGATCAGCTGTTGCTGTTTTCTATTCTGCATGTGCTGCGCGGTGGGCAAGGCGGCTGGATGCTGCAGCAGCAATCGCACCGATGATGTCGTCTAAAAATGTATGCACATATCCGCTGGATTTATCATTCAACATTTTTAAAATACCTGGCTTTACTTTGTCTACATACCCGAAGTTTGTAAACCCAATAGAGCCATATACATTGACGATGGACAAAGCGACAACCTCATCAATTCCATACAAGCCTTCATCATTTTTTATAATAGTTTGCAAAGGTTCTTCTAGTAGGCCTTTCTCCGCTAGCATATCAAGCTGTATTCCGGTGACAAGCGCATTTTGTACCTCACGTTTTGATAATACGCGTTCTACGTTATAGCGGCAGTCTTCCATAGCAAGATTTGGATGGTAGTCTTTTTGCAGGAAATAAACAAGCTCTGCGATATGCTCAATCGTTACGCCGCGCTGTTGCAGAAGCTCCATTGCTTTTTCGCCAATTTGTTTTCCTTTAGTCATCATATCACCTTTTCTTTTTAATATTCTATACGTAAAGACGCTTTATTATGTGACGAGACAACACCTATGAAAAAATAGGTAAAACAATCGAACACGTTCATATACATAGAAGTAAAAACACGAGGTGAAATAGATGATACAAGAGTTGTTCGATCAATATCAAATCACCGTTAGCGAGCTTGCTTCATTCGGCCCGTACCAAAGTTTTTGGATTCGCAACAAGGTGTACATCCTCGTGCCTGTCGGCAAGTTTCAAGAAGAGGAGCTTGTTGAGATGAAAAAATTGAGTGATTATATGACAGAGCAAGGAGATTTGAGTGTGGCCTCCTTTGTTCCGACTATACACGGTTATTATGTAAGTGAAATCGCGAACCAAAACTATTGCTTGCTCAAAACTATGCGGCAGATGGACCGACAGATACCTAATCTGAGCGAAGGGAAGGAGTTGGCAGCCTTCCATGAACGCAGCAAGCTGTTTCCAGAAGAAATTATAGAATTGAATCGTATTGGTGAATGGAAAGGCCTTTGGGAAAAGCGGCTTGACCAACTCGAAAAGTTTTGGCAAGGAAAAGCCGGTACTCATCCTGCTGATCCGTTTGAGAGACTATTTATTGAATCGTTCCCATATTACTTAGGAATAACAGAAAACGCAATTCAGTACGTTGTAGATACCGAATTAGACGATGATCCAAAGCTAACTGATGCTGCTGCTATTTGCCAGCAGCGCTTCACATCGCAAACATGGCAAAAAACAAAGCGTATCAAGATCCCGGTGGAATGGGTATACGATCACCCAACCCGCGATTTGGCAGAGTGGATCCGTCACACTTACATGGAAGAGCAGGATGATGCCGAGAAACGGATTCTGCAGTTTCTCACCGATTATGAAAGCGTAAGCCCCCTCTCTTCCTTTGGATGGCGGATGCTGTTTGCCCGTCTCCTCTGTCCGTTGCAGTATTTTGAAATAGTCGAAGGATATTACTTAACCAACAAGGAGGAGGTGCGAAGTATGCACTATGAGAACCTCCAACAGATGGTCGAACGCTCCAGTGAGTTTGAGAGCTTTCTGAGCGGTTTTTATAAAATGGTACACCTTCCTATTCAAAAACTTGGTATTCGAGAAATTGACTGGCTGCAGCGTTAAACAGAGCGGACGTTTCAAACTTGTGAGATGGCCGTACTAAGGCTAGTCCCCAGTATGAAGCAGTACGTTTAAAGATGGTTCTAAAGGTGACAAAAAAGAGACCTTCTAAAAAGGTCTCTTTTCAATTTCATCTATCACAAGCATCTGCCCTAAAAAGCTGATTTTTAAGCAGCAGCTTTTTTTACACTGTAAGAAAGTATAAATTTCCAGCTAGAGGTGAATTCGACGTAGTCGGAAATTTTAGGCATACAGTATAAGGGCAACTATGCCTCTGTCTTCGCCCAAGAGCGGGGCTCGCCAATCGGCGAGTTTTCTTTAAAAGTAAAAGAAAAGAATATATAACTCTTTTCAAGGGACGAGTGTGCTTTTTGTATTACGCTTTAAGAACGCATAAATTTCCAGATAGAAGCGCATTCCATCTAGCAGGAAATTGTAAGAACAAAGTGTAAGTGCAATTACGTCTCTGTCTTCGCCTAAGGACAGGACCCGTTCTCTCTTTAGAATACTTGTTCTACTTCTACAACGCCGGGAACTTCTTCTAAAAGAGCACGCTCAATACCTGCTTTTAATGTGATAGTAGAGCTCGGGCAGCTGCCGCAAGCACCCATCAAACGTAATTTTACAATACCCTCTTCAATGTCAACCAATTCTACGTCTCCGCCATCGCGAAGCAAGAATGGACGTAATTTATCTAATACTTCCTGAACTTCTTCAAACATGTTTTCGTTTGCCATTGTTATCGACTCCTTTCTTCTCTTTTATTATAATCATTATAAAGCGAAAAATCTATTGATATCTCTTAGCTTTCCACAATGAGATCAGACAAACAGAATCTTCTCTTATAGTATATGCATTTTAAAGCTAGCATGTCAGGAGGGTGATGTATGGTAAAAATTAGCGTTTATGGGGCAAAGGTGATTTGTGCTAGCTGCGTTGGCATGCCTTCATCAATTGAGACATTTGAATGGTTGCAGGCGGCAATCAGACGTAAGTATCCAGAGCAATTGTTTCAATTTGAGTATATCGATATTTTTGAACAGCAGGACAATCCCCGTAAGCAATTGTTTGCGCAGCGTGTTGTAGACGAAGAATTATTTTACCCAGTTGTCCTTGTGAATGATTGTATTGTGGGGGAAGGAAATCCGCGCTTGAAGGATGTATATGAGGAGATTGAAAAATATTTGTAACGATGTTGACTGTCTTTCCGGTTAGAAATTTATACTTCATTTCTTAAAAGTGTAAAAAAAGAGCGAGATCCTCGCTCTTTTATCCATTATGATGTTTGTACATCCAAAGCAACCCCGATTTTAATAAACGCGGCACACGTCCGACGAGTGTTTGGTTAGCTAGTAAGCCAAATCCACGTTTTTTCCCGAGGGAGCCGAGTACCCCTTTGAGCTTGATGATAGGCATCTCCTCTGGAAGCGGCTCATTCTTCCATTTTTTTTGCAGGATGCTGACAACTTGCTCAGCCTGTGCCTCAGCTAGCTGGGCGGACGGTGCATGATTGGCGTGCGCACAATCTCCAATCACATAAGCATTCTCGAAATTTGGTATGTTATGGTACTTTGTTGTTAGAACACGTCCCATGTTATCTTTTTCGGCTGGCAGCTGTTGTACAATATGGTGTGCCTGAATGCCTGCTGTCCAGACAATTGCATCGCATGGCAGCGCTTCGTCGTGGTTATATACAATGCCTGGTTCTACCTTCGTAATGTTAGAATTACGGATAATTGTTACATCGTGATCGATAAACCAATCCTCCACATAGTAGCTTAGACGCTCAGAGAACATGGAGAGGATGCGTGAGCCGCGGTCAAATAAGTAAATTGTCAAATCTGATCGGCTTTCGCGTAATTCACTTGCAACCTCAACTCCGCTTAGGCCTGCGCCAACAATGCCAACTACTGCATTCGGTTTTAAATCGTTTAGATGCTGGTATGCTTGTCGCGCTTTTTCAATGGATTGCAGACTTAGTGTATGTTCCTGGGCACCAGGTACGTTATGATATTTGTCCTCACAGCCGAGTCCGATCACAACGTCGTCATACTGAATTTTTTCCCCGTTCTTCAGTTCTACGAAGCAATTTTCAAGATCAATATGAACAACTTCACCGTATTTCTTCTCTAAGCGAGAATGGTCTGGAAATGCCATGCGAACATGCGTATCCGAGGTTGTGCCTGCTACAAGTGCATAGTATTCTGTTTTAAAGCAATGGTATGGAACTTTGTCAATCAAAGTAATCTGAACATCGTCCGGAAGATCGTTTGGAAGAAAACGTTGTAAGACTCTCATTCCGCCGTATCCGCCACCGACAAGTACAAGGTGCTTCATGAGGGAGTCCCCCTTTACTATAGAATGGTTCTTTTGCATATAGAAATCATATTGACAAAACTTTCTTCGTATGATGCCCAACAAAAATATAACGAATTCATGAAAAAATAGCAATGAATATTAGGTAAATATAAGGAAAATAAGAATATTGACGAAAAAAATAAAAATGATTACAGTAAGGGGAGTGAGGTGAGAAGTAGTGATAAAACCGATTATTGAGTTTTGTGTCAGCAATCTGGCGAACGGTTCGCAAAAGGCGCGGGCGGTGCTGGAGAAGGATTCAAATCTAGATGTCATTGAGTACGGTTGTCTCGGCTATTGCGGTATTTGTTATGATGGCCCTTACGCTTTAGTAAACGGAGAGGTCGTAACAGGAGAGACACCGGACAAGCTCATTGAAAATATATATGAATATTTGGAAGAAAATCCAATGTTTTAAGCATGGCCTTATAGGCGATGCTTTTCCACTTTTGGATAAAATAAAGAAAACTCGCCGAATGGCAAGCCCTGCTCTTGGGCGTAGACAGAGGCGTAGTTGCACTTATACTGTATTCCTAAAATTTCTCGCTACGTCGAACTGGCATCCGGCTAAAAATTTATACGTTCTTACAGTGTAAAGAAAACTCGCCGATGGGCAAGTCCTGCTCTTAGGCGCAGCCAGAGGCGTAGTTGCCCTGATACTTTATTATTTAAGTATAAAAAAAGAAAAAACCCTATCTAATGGGCTTTTCCTTTTATAATGAGAAACGGGGGATATCTCTATTGTGTTCAAAAACATCTCATTTTATACTTAGATAAATATATTTTTTGGAGTGGAGTAAAAGATGAATCAATTTTCCTTTACGAAAATGCATGGTCTTGGTAATAATTATATTTACGTCAATCTGTTTGAAGAACAGCTAGAGGAGGCAATGCTCCCGGAACTTGCCCGTCGAGTCTCAGATGTAAACACTGGGATTGGCTCGGACGGTATGATTTTAGTTTGTCCTTCGGAGAACGCACCGGTGAAAATGCGGATTTTTAACCGTGATGGTTCTGAGGCGAGAAGCTGTGGTAACGGTTTGCGCTGCGTAGCAAAGTATGCGTACGAGCATAACTTAGTAGAGGATACAGTATTCTCGATTGATACGTTGTCCGGACCGGTGCACGCAGAAGTGACGGTTCAGGACGGAAAGGTAACGCTTGTTACAATTGATATGGGGCAACCGCGCTTGACAAGAAGCGAAATCCCGATGCTTGGAGAAGGAGAAACACCGTTTATCATCGAAGAGTTTTTATATGAAAATCGCCGTTATGAGCTGACTGCCGTTTCTATGGGGAATCCGCACGGCGTGATTTTTGTGGATCGTATTGAAGATGCACCGCTTACAACACTTGGTCCGGTATTAGAAAAGCATGAAATGTTCCCAGATAGTGTAAATGTAGAATTTGTTGAGATTGTTAATGAGAAGGAAATGAATTTTCGCGTATGGGAGCGAGGCTCTGGTATAACGCAAGCGTGTGGAACAGGAGCATGTGCTGCGGTAGTTGCGGCTGTGTTAAACGATAAAATGGAAAAAGGCGTGGAGACAATTGTTCATTTGGCAGGGGGCGATTTGTTTATCACCTGGACAGAAGATGGTACTGTCTTGATGAAGGGTCCTGCTGAAACGATTTGCACCGGCATATATTATTACTAAAGGCTACCAACATTAAGCAAGTCTCTCTGTTTGAGGAGAGAGATGTCTAAAGGGTATAATAGGGCAAGAAGGGAAGGTGTTATAGATGATTATTGTAACAGAACAAGCAGCATACCAAATTCAAGAAATGATTAAAGAGGCCGGGGAAGGCGAGCAATATGTACGCCTTGCAGTAAATGGCGGCGGCTGCAGTGGTCTTTCCTACGGTTTAGGCTTCGAGAAGGATGCGAATGAGCAGGATGAGATACTCGAGTTTCACGGTGTGAAATTCCTTATTGATAAACAAGATGCTCCGATTTTACAAGGAGTAAAAATCGATTATAAGCAATCTATGCTTGGCGGTGGATTTACGATTGATAATCCAAATGCTATCGCAACATGCGGTTGCGGTTCCTCGTTCCGTACAGCGGCAAATGCAGGAACGCCAGAGCAGTGTTAGTACTGCAAAGCTGAATAAATCACCGGCAGTAATTCAGTTTTTCCGCAGAACAAAGCATGCGTAGAGGGCAGAGAATCCTGCTGCGTCTACAGAGAGGGTCACAGTCCTAGAATCGGCCTTGATAAGTGCGTGCCTATAACGGTTCATATTGTTGACCTTCTTGACAATGAATTGCGAAATTCGTGTGTTGAGAGGGTCTAGTTTGTTTAGTACTGAATCAAAGAAAGTAATGGTTTAATAGACTTGTTAATAAGTAGAAATTTTGGATAAAACATGAAATATTGCGAATGATAGGAACGCAAATAGCAACGTTTAAATGCTTGTCAATATTGTCTAGTTTGGGTATGATATAGTTAGGGAATACATGGTCAAGTATGTCGATTAGTATGAATCATTGGAGTGAACAATAATCACGCTGCATGCACAGGTCAAGAAGCTGTTTGCCGTGATTTGGAGCTGTCTATGGGAGCTTTGTATTTTCAAAGGATTGTATAGACAACACTGAATTGCCTGTCCGGAAATCAAGGCAAGGATGTTGCATGTTTGTCTCTAAGAAGGGACAAGAAAAGAGTGGGTATTTTATCATTTTCCGACAGAAGACTTCCACTTCAAGCACGTGATGGGCGTAGCCCAGTGGTAAGTGGGGGATGAATGTCGGCTAGGCAATCGCCTAGCATGTTTGGTTAGAAGAAACAGAAGCCTGACTTCATTTGGAGTGGCACAATCTGTTCTTGCATTACCACCATTTTGCCGCAAAGGCCAGAGGATCTAGCTCCAGAATGGTGGGCGCATTGATGCAAGAACATCGCAACACGTATAGGGTGAAAAAAGAGAAGCAGCTATCACTCCTTGCAAGAGGCAAAGTCGCCTCGGTGACATTTATCCCTTACAAGAAAGTGTGAGCTCTCCCTATTTGCCCTATGAGAAGCCTGTTGAATGGCTCTGTATTTCGCTTCTTAGGAAGAGGATACGGAATCTCCCACCTTCGACCAACGGAAGTCCCCTTGTGGGAAAGGAGCGTTAACGAGTAAGTGGGGGTAGTTCAATATAAATAAAGCTTATAAAAATTCTTATAAAAGTTACTTTTGTAATCATTTTTACACACCATAGTGGTTCTTTTTGTAATATACTATACGTTGGTGATTGAAAGTGGAAAGACAGGATGAATTGTTGGTTCAAATTGGAAACACGATCAAAAGTGAGAGGCTGCGAAAAGGACTTTCCCAGGCCGAGCTTGCGGAACGAGCTGAACTTCATAAAAACTTCATTGGTATGATTGAACGGGGACAGCGTAGTACAACAATCTCTTCTCTGCGGAAAATATGTTTAGCACTAGGGATTAGCCTAACAGAGTTTTTTCATTATTTAAATGTATAATCGAAGGATACGCCAGATGCCTTCGCGTTTCTCCATTGTTTATCTGCAGCCGAATGGAGAGACGGTAAAAAAGACTGATACGCACATGCTATCAGTCTTTTTTTATTATTCTTTAGAAGTATAAATTTTCAACTAGAAGAGAGATCAATGTAGCGGGGGATTTTAGGAATAAGATGTAAGTGCGACTATGCTGCTGTTTTCGCCTAACGGCTCACCAATAGCCACGATAGTGCAGGCGGCGCGAGAAAAACATGCTCTAGGTGTAAGCCTGTTTTTGTTTTTTGCCCATCCCATGTCCCTTTCAGATGAATAGTATACATCGAGTCTATTGGTTTTAGGAAATGATTCCTAAGACTTTTAACATAAGGAGGAAGACAGATGAGTGAAAATGTCGTACAAGGTGCAAATGACAGAAACTGCGGACGTGGCCATGGCCATGGTCATAGATTTGGTTTTGGGTTTGCGATTATCGTAGTTCTATTTATTCTGTTGATTATTGTTGGTGCAAGCTGGGGCGGAGGTTATGGCAGAGGCTTTGGCGGAGGCTATGGTTACGGCTACGGTTATGGCTACTAGTAAATGATAAAAATTATATGCTTACAAGGAATCTTCTCTGGAACGGGAGGGTTCTTTTTTTCACTTTAAGAAAGTATAAATTTCTAGCTGGAAGCCAATTCGACGTAGTGAGAAATTTTAGGAACAAAGCATAAGGGCAACTACGTCTCTGTCTTCGCCCAAGTGCAGGGCTCGCCAATCGGCGAGTTTTCTTTACCACTGTAGGAAAGTATAAATTTCCAGCTTGAAGACAATTCAATGTAGTCGGAAATTTTAGGAATATAGTATATGTGTTGGAGAGCATCGCCAAGTGTTGATATAACTATTATCATGAAAGGCAGGCAAATTTTATGACAAGAATTTGTCTTTTTTTATAACTTTTGCATCACAGGGTATAAAAAGCTTGAAGTAAGAAAGGGAATTGGAAACAGCATTTCGAATATGTACAGGATGTAGAGGGGGATAGCTATGGTTCAGGAAGTTAATGCGGCTATTGCACCAACCTTGCCGCCGTGGGTTTGGATTTGCTACTACTTGTGCATTGCAATTGGTTTAGCACTCACGGTTATGCATGTACTAACAGGCAGCAATCATCCGCGGGAGAGAATGTTTAACTTGTTTAATCTCATGTTTTTATTGTCTGTTCCGATCATATTTCTCGTAAACTCCATTGGACAAAGTGGTACAGAATACGGCAATTTTTTAACGGCGCTGCAGAAGGGAGAAAACTGGGCATTATTTGTTATGGGCGGATACGTGTATATGTTTATACGTACGAGTATTATTGTGAAAGTATTATGGCGTCAACATAAACAAAAGAATGGCAGAAAACTGACGTTGTAGAAGAATGATGGAAACGAAATAATATATAACGTACAACAAAAGCATCGCGCAGCCGATGCTTTTGTTGTACGTATAACAGTTTTCCCTGTAAGTTTAATCAAACGTCCGCACAGTGGGCACACGAAGTGCAACGAATAGAACAAATAAAATAAGAGCGATGGCCCCGAGCTTCATAATTGTTAAAACGGATAGGCCAAGTGTTAAGAGAAGGGATGCCCCTGCATATGATACGGGAATCAATCCCATTGAGGATAGCATAAGCAGACTCATAACTCGTCCCATCATATCCTCCTGTACGGTTGATTGAATCACGCTCATAAGTGGAATTGCTGCCATAGCAAGTGTTATACCGAATATGGATGCTGCAAGCAGCGCCTGCCAGAGCGTTTCAGTGTAATTGAGCAGAAAGAAGGAAACACCTGATAAAAAGAGCATGATGATACAAAACCAGCCGCGATGTTTTCTAATGTTTAACACAGCAACAAGAATAGCGCCCACTGCCATGCCGCCCCCGGCAGAACCCTCTAAATAGCTAAAGTGCAGGGAGTCGCCGTGCAGAACGGTTTTCACGAAAATTGGGAAGCCGATTTGCATAGGTCCAATTAGAAAGAAATTTAAGAAGGCGCTGCAAATCAACAGAGTTGTCAGAAAAGGGGACTGTTTTACATACAAAATCCCTTCTTTAATCGAAGTAAGCATATCTTTATTGTGCTGCTGCTCTTCTTTTTGTGCCTCCATCTGAATATATTGTACAAGAATAGCTGAGATGATGAGCATGACGATCGTAATGATGAAAATTGTTTCGTAGTCGCCGACTTTAATAATTACACCAGCCAGCATTGGACCGAGAATAAGTGACGACTGGTTTGTCATTTGTGTAATAGAGTTAGCTTGCGTGAGCTTGTCCTTTTTTACTAGCTCTGGCAAGATAGAACCGTCTGCAGACCAAAAAAACGCATCAGCCAAGCCGAAAAACAAGGCAAACAACATGAATGTATATAAGGTGATATGGCCGAAAAGCAGCCAAACAAGGATAGACCCTACAAGAATGGCCCGAATGAGATTGGAAAAAAACATGATGTTTTTCTTTGGAAACTTGTCAGCGACCGCACCACCGACAATCATAAAGATGAGACGCGGTACACTTGAGGCAAGGAAGACCAGGCCAAGAGATGCTTCTAAATCAAGCGTTTTAACGATATACCACGTTTGTGAAAACATAAAAAAGGCAAGCGCAAAGCTGGAAAATAGCGTGGCTGCCCACAAATACAAGAAATTGGAATTCCGAAATAGTGAAGCACTAAGCAGTGGAACAGAAAGCTTTTGATTTTGCTGTAATTCTTCCATAGTTATTTCCTCGCTTTTAAAAGGTGAAGTGTTCTATATAGATTCCATTGTAGACAGAAAAATAAATGTTTTACAATGTATTTTGAAAAATATAAGAGTTTGTCCTATTTTCATATAAAAAGGCCTGAAGTACATCATGTACAACAGGCCTTTTTTT